>JBFHES010000013.1:0-35552 GCA_041584015.1 Bacteroidales bacterium | reverse complement strand
TTGCCCTTACAGGGCGCTAATCTGATTTATCTATCTCAACCCAGGGCGTTGCCCTGGGCTAAATTCTTCTGTCCCTTCAGGACGAAAGAAAAAATGCAGTCGGGTTTGGGATGAAATCCCAATGGATCTATTTATTCGTAATTGAATATTCTATGTTCGATATTCAAAATGCTTAATATTCGAAGAGATTCCTGATCAAGTCAGGAATGAGGGAGCGGGTATGATTGGATCAAGAACCAACCGTGAGGACACAGACGCCATCGACAGAATAAAAAAACACTTGCTATGTTCTGCTTGAAATATTGTTAACTAATCAAGGTTAATTAGTAACTCCTCACGAAAGCCACTCCCTAACCAAATCAAGATCCTTAACCGGCTGCTTACACACATTATTCTCACACAAATAAATTAATGTCTCCCCTTTCACATAGCGACTTTTAAATAGAGAGAGATCGGATTCACAAGTACTGCCACTGAGCAATACCAATGGGTCGATCAAGGGCTTAAGTTCATGAATCAGGTTCACGGCATCCTCACCAACAACCACCACTTCCTTTGACTTACCGGTAAGTCTGATCATTAATGAAAGCCAATTGGAATAATACTTACCTCCCGAATTCAAAGCTTCGCTCACAGCTGATAGCATTGTCACTGCCATGTCCTTATAGTTCATGTTTCCGAAATAAAGGGAAGCAGTATATAGATTCCTGGCCATCGCCGAATTGGAAGAAGAAATAACATTGTCAGACAGTTCTCGCTTCCGGGTGACTAATGCCGGATCTAAATCAGATGTATAATAAAAAGTGCCCGATTGCTCATCATAAAAATGGCTTATTGTATACTCAATTAAAGCATGGGCATCCATAAGCCAGGATTCATCAAAGCTTGCATTGTAAAGTCCAAAAAAGGCTTCAATCAGAAATGCATAATCATCCAAAAAGCCATTGATGGTAAGTTTTCCATTCTTATAACTTCTGCTCACGCGATAATCATCAGCTATCATTGTCGTTTTCAGGAAAGAAGCATTTCGCAGTGCCAGCTTTAAGAAAGCTTCATCATTAAATGTATGATAGGCATCAAGCAGCCCAACCAACATTAATGCATTCCACGAGGTAAGAGTTTTATCATCTAATCCCGGACGAACCCTGACCGATCTGGCTTGAAACAACACCTCCGAAGCTTTATCTAAGCGTTTACGAAAAGCCAATGCATCCAGTTGCTTTGCTGCGCAAAACTCCTCAAAAGTGGAAGTCATCAGAAGAATATTACTTCCCTCCCATTGTCCGGCGCCATCCACTGCATAGTATTCTTTGATAATTTGGGCATCGGCTCCCAGCAGTTTATCTATCTCATCAGCATCCCATACATAGAATTTACCTTCAACGCCTTCGCTATCTGCATCAAGCGAACAGAAGAAATTATCATCAGCTCCCATCAACTCGCGCTCAACAAAAGCGACCGTTTGATAAACCACCTCTTTGTATCTTGGATTCTTAGTTAGCTCATAGGCCTTGGCATACAAACTAAGCAACTGACCATTATCATAAAGCATCTTTTCAAAATGAGGCACCTTCCACATGGCATCAACCGAATAGCGGGCAAAGCCACCTCCTATTTGATCGTAAATACCACCAGCTGCCATTTTTGTCAATGTGAGATTCAAATGATTCAATACATCTGCATCATCAAACAGCTGGGCATACTCCATTAAGAACTGGAGCGAATTGGGCATAGGAAACTTAGGAGCTCCACCATCGCCACCATGTTTCGAATCGAACTGACGTTTCCATTGATCAACGATTGTGATCAGGTCTTGTTTAACAAAGTCTTTTTGTGATGAATTTTCAGGAACGGCATTATATTGTTCCAGCCCCTTCATAAGTTTCTGTGCGTATTCTTCGATACGTTGCGGCTCGTTTTGGTAGGTATTATGTAAACTTTTGAGCAGATGTATCCATTCAGTTTTCCGAAAATAGGTACCCCCGTAGATTGGGCGCCCATCGGGCAGCACGATACAATTAAGCGGCCAACCACCGCTACCTGTCATTATCTGCACGGCTTCAATGTATACCTGGTCAATATCGGGGCGTTCCTCTCTATCCACTTTGATACTCACAAAATGATCATTCATCAAGGCAGCTACCTCATCATCCTCAAATGATTCGTGCTCCATTACATGACACCAGTGACAGGCTGCATAACCGACACTTATGATTACCAGCTTGTTTTCGCCCCTGGCCTGAGCAAATGCATCATCGCTCCATGGTTGCCAATCAACAGGATTGTGTGCATGCTGCAGCAGATACGGACTTGATTCTTCGATTAATCGATTGGTATGTTTCGGACTCTCCATTTCGTAATTTCTAGTAAGGGGCCATACAGCCGGTTAAGAGAAGGAAACTCAGGAAATGAATCTTTGTTCGAAGTATCCTGCGATTCTTACTAATTTTCTTCAGGCTTTAGTGCCGGATCTACGGTAAACTCTTTGTTTTCCCATAAAACCTTAAACAGAACCGCCTGTTCGTCGGTACCCACCACATGCATTTGCTGAAACATACGTGGATACTTTTGAACGATCAATCCCAGAAAGTTTCGAATGGTATTGATGGTACGATCGGTTTTCATTTTTGGATTGATTCGCAAACTTCCGATTACCACATATTGTACATTATTAACCTCAAGGTAATTGAGTAGAGAATCCGGGTCTTTTGTGTTCAATCGATAAATTCCAAAGAAGTCGCGCCCCTCTGAATAGATGGATGCAATATTCGGTTTACGACAAGCAATACCGGCATCTTCAGGAACGGTTTTAGCCGCATACTGGCACATACTAATATAGTTCACCCAGTCCGGGGTAAACCCGTAAAGTGTATTACCATCCATGTTTTTCTGAAGGGTTGGAATATTTGCCCGAACCAAAGGCACAGTATGATTCAGCATGAACATTGGTATCAGGAACATTAATATGACGGCAAATACCTGTACCAACTTTAAGTATTTCGATTTAAACAGAAAGTACATACCGTATCCGAAGAAGAGCAATATTTGCGGTAGAAAGATGAGCACCAAACGATACTGATCCCAATGTTTTTGCTGCGATACAAAAGTAGCTCCTAACATAACCGCCAAATACAAACCGATAAACACCAATTGCTTGTGCTTTTTGTAAACGAAGTATACCGATATAAAAAATATTAAATAGGTAGCAATTACCAGCAACACACTTAAATCAGCGGAACCCATTGGTTTCAGACCAAGGATAATGTACAGGTGTTTGGATAAGTACAACATGGAATTATCCCAGAAACGCGTAACAAAACCAAGTAAATCCTCCGTTCCTTGCGAACGATCGTAGGCATGTTTATAAAACATGGTATTAAACTGGCTGGATGCACCGGAGCCAATGATGCCCCAACGCAGACTCTTATACAGGGTAAACGGTAGCTGAAAAATAAAAAAGGCCACGATGGTGTACAATGATGAAAGCCATCTCTTATTCAGTAGAAAATAAAGCACAACTGAAATGATCACACCTAAACCAATGTTTCGTGTAAGGAAAAGCAAGAACATGATAAAGCCAAGTGCCAGCCAATTCTTCCAGGTATTTTTAAGCCCCTCGCTAATGTTAATTTTATCATCCAGTTTAAAGAAGAAATAGATAACCAATGCCTGAAGCAAAAAGAACAGCCCCTCGCTATAGGTTGAGCTGGAAAAGTATAACAAGTGACCGTTAATCGACAGCGCCAGCAAAATCATGGCTAACAAAAATGAAGGCACACGATTCTGAAATGTTTTGAAAATTATAAAATGCTGACCCAACATCAACGGAATGGAGACAACTTTAAATGCCACTACATTAACCCCGAAGATCGACATAAAAAAGCTTAAGAAGATGGGATAAAAGGAACCATGCCAGGTAGGGAACTTAAGCCCTTCCATAAACTTCTTGGCCCCGATAATGTACTCTGAGTCATCTCCTCCAATACTTACCTTGGTATCGAATAGCAGCAAGGATATGATGAAGGCAATTACCAGTGTCGACCAGAAAACAAGATTCAATCGGGCATCAAAAAACTTGTTAACGGCATCCAGCATGTCGGGTTTATCCGCAGCTAACTTTGCCTTTTTACCACGATTAGCTTTCTTATTCTTAAGTTTTAAGTCTTTAGCCATGATATTTTTCCATTGATCTCCGAACAAAACTAGAAATAACCCGTATCATGCCAAAGAAATTTACATTTAAATCCATGTTATTAAAAAATAAAATCGATTATCATCCGATAGCGAGTTTAGGCTTTTTAAGTCTGCTACTCGTATTTTCGATATATACCTCACTGGCACAAACATCTACCTCCTATACCGCGAACAAAACTACCAACCTGTTCATCGAGAACAAAGGACAGTGGCCTGAGGAGGTACTCTTCCTGACGCAAGAGAATGGCATCAATGCCTGGATCACATCCAGTGGTGTGGTTTATGATTTTTATACCAGCCACACCATAACACGTGATTTAGACCATGCAAACAGACTTCCTAATAATGTGCAAAGGAATGGACATGTAGTAAAAATGCAATTAAAGAATCAGGCGATAAATAAACAAACCATTGCTAATGGACTGAACCAACAAACCACCACCTACAACTACTTTAAAGGAAATGATCCGGAGCAATGGATCAGCAATGTTCCTTTATACCATGAAGTACTACTTAATGATGTATACAAAAACATCAACATGCGGTACTACTATGATGCCGAAGGATTGCGCTACGATTTTATCGTACAACCAGGAGCAGCGTTTAAGGACATTGAAATGGACCTGTTGGGAAGTGCCGGATTTGCAACACATGATACGGAGCTAGAGATACAAACAAGCTTGGGGACATTTAAACAAACCAAGCTTTATGCCTATCAACTCATAAATGGTGAGCAAAAAACAGTTAGCTGCAAATTTATTGAAGATACTGATGGATCAGTGCGCTTTGACGTTGGTGCTTACGACCAGTCCTTAGCATTAATCATCGACCCACTCCTGTTCTCAAGCATTATTGGCGGTCAATTGAACGACATCTCCAATGCCGTTCAGGTAGATTGGGCCGATAATATCATTATTGCAGGTAGTACGGAGTCGCCTTCATTCCCAAGCAACTTTGGAGCTTACTCAATTACCCATAGTGGGAATAGCGATTGTTTTGTGTCGAAACTGAATGCCGGTGGAACAACGCTCCTCTTCTCTACCTTTATTGGCGGTTCAAACTTCGACGAAATCACCGCCATCGCACTTGACAATATTGGAAACATTTATTTCACAGGATCGAGCAGTAGTGTGGATTTCCCGGTCTCGGCCAACGCTTATGACGCCGCACTCGGCGGTTTAAATGATGCCATTGTTGGGAAATTAAACGCCACAGGTTCGGTCTTAAACTATTCCACCTATTTGGGTGGTAATGGAATCGACGAGTCTTTTGATATTCAACTCGATGTCAATTATCAAATACTTGTTGGAGGTATTACGAACTCTGCCCAGTTTCCAACTACAGCCGGAGCAATAAACACAACACTCAATGGAGGATACGATCTTTTTATAACCAAACTAAACACCTCCTTCGATTCGCTTATATTCTCAAGTTATTGGGGCGGTTCAAATAACGACATTGGTGCAGCCTTGGGCCTAAGCAACGGCGACCAAATAATAATTAGTGGAACCCGAAAAGAAATTGGTTCGAGTGTACAAAACCCATTTATCGTAAAGCTTAATGCAAATGCCGGCACCCAACTTTTCTTTAATTCTATTGGAGGTTCCGGTAACGATGTTGCTTACGATTTAGCTATCGATGCTTTAGGTAACAGCTATGTTTGCGGAAAAACCTTCTCTTCAGATTTCCCTGTAACAAGCAATGCCTACGATAATATTAATGCTAGTAATAAGGGTTTTATTTTTAAAGCCGACACAGCTGGCAACCTCCTTAGCTCCACTTTTTTTGCTGCAAATGGAACAGCGGCCACCTGCATTGACCTGAACGATTTCGGCTCGGTAGGCTTGTCAGGTTACGCACAAAGCGGGATTCCTGTAACAACGAATGCTTATGACAGCACCTACAACGGCGGATCAAACTTTGGCGATGTTTTCTTTGCAAAGCTCGACACCTCTTTAAGCGAACTGCGCTATGCAACTTATCTTGGCGGCACCAGTGATGAAATTGCCACAAACTTTGTTTTTGATCACAGTAACAACCCTGTCATCACAGGACATTCAGAATCATTTAACTTTCCTATTACAAGCAATGCCTATGGTAGCTCCAACAATTCTGCAAAAAGCATTTTCCTTACCAACCTTCAATTAGGTATGGCCGAGTTGCAAACACATCCGGCTTGCTTTGCCGATTCAAATGGAACAATTCATGCGCACATTATTGGAGGAGGAAGTCCTTACACTTATCAATGGAGCAATGGCAGCACAGGCCAAACAGCCACCGGCTTAGCACCGGGAGTTTATACAGTCACCATTTTAGATGCCAATAATATTCAACAAATTTTAAGCGACACCGTTTTTGAAAATCCAGAATTACACATTTCCACAAGCTTTATTGATGTAGCATGTTTTGGAGAAAGTACTGGCGTAGCAAATCTTTCGGTGAGTGGCGGAACACAGCCATACACCTATACATGGTCAAATGGCTCTATGGTAGCTTATGTGCCCGGACTACAAGCAGGCACCTACTCCTACACATTTAGCGATGCCGTAAATTGTGGACAAATTGATACTTTTATTATAGCACAACCCAACGAACTAATTGCAAGTGCAAGTATTACACATTGCACTACATCCCTTTCGGCTGATGGTGCAATTGATATGAGCCTATCAGGAGGAACACAGCCATACAACTATTTTTGGTCGAACGGCACAGGACAAATGTCTCTAGCGAATTTAACCATTGGAATATACGAACTAACCATTAGCGATGCCAATGCGTGCGCCTGGATCAATTCTTTTGAGATTGAGGTTTTTGAAGAACTGGAAGTGATACATTCTGTGGTTAGTGATGTGCTTTGCCACAACGACAGCAACGGATCGATTTCGTTGGACATTAGCGGAAACTACACACCTTTTTCATTTTTATGGAGCAACGGAGCACAAACCCAAAACATTCAGAATCTCCCAACCGGCGCCTATTCCGTAACCATTACCGACACCAATCTGGATGAGATAATTTTTAATACAGTTATCAGTCAGCCCGATTCTTTAATCATATACCCATTGGCACAGCTTGTTCAATGCAACGGCGACTCAGCAGAAGTTTCGATAGTTGCCGTAGGTGGCACTACTCCATACATCGGGGCAATAGATACTTTTTTATTTGCCGGCAACTACACCTTTTTTGTTGAAGATGCAAATGGCTGTTCCGTTGATACAAGTATTGAGATTATCGACCCACCTGTTTTAGAGCTTTATTTAGATGCAACCAATGCAAGCGGAGAAAACATTGCTGATGGAGCAATAGATGCAACTGCCTTTGGTGGGGTATCACCATATAGCTATAGCTGGTCCAACGGTTCTACAGACCAAGACCTGATGAATGTTTTAACTGGACACTACTACCTCACATTAAGTGATGATGTTGGCTGCACAGTTATAGATTCAGCATTTATCGATTATTCTGTTGGCATGCCAAATATACTTGCCGGCAACACCGTTAATGTTTATCCAAATCCTGCAAGCAAGCTACTTTACATTCAGGTAGCGACTATTGATCAAACACCGCTTACTATCAATTTCTATGATGCCACAGGGCGACAACTGTCTTTATTGGAAAGAGACTATGCTTTAACCAATCAGCAGAACATTACTGTAGATATCAGCTCATTGCCTTCCGGCCTCTACTTTTACCGTATAAAAAGCGCGCATATTGATCAGGTGGCACAATTAATAATTACCAACTAAACATACTGTCAACTGGTTTCTTTGGGGGATACAACATCGCGTTAGCTGATTAAATTCTTCGGCATCTTAAAATAAATGCAATAGCCTGTGTTTATTACACTGCTTTTTTATTTTTTTGCGTTATCATTATTAAAAAAATAAAGATGAAGAAACTACTCCTTATTAATTTGATTATCCTTTTCGTATTTTCCCTCTCAGCACAAGATATTGTAACCGATTACTGGAAAAATGGCAATAAGAAAAGTGAAGGTACTATTGAGCTAGGACAAGAGGAAGGTCACTGGAAGTACTGGAACAATAAAGGGATACTGGAGCAGGAGACAGATTTTAAAAATGGATATGCCCATGGTAAACTCACCTATTATCACCCAAACGAAAAGAAGTTAAACGAAGGTGAGTTTGTGAATGGCATGCAACATGGCTACTACAAAGAGTGGTATCAGAATGGTCAGTTAAAAGTAGATGGTCGCTACAAAAATGGATTCAGAGATAGTTTATGGACCTCCTATTACCGCACGGGCAAAGCATTCAAGAAAGAACATTATAGTGCAGATGAATCAATTCAATTGATAGAATACCGCGATGCGAATGGCAAATATCTTGTAAAAAATGGAGCCGGCACCTTAAAAGAATTCTACGACAATGGCCAACTTAAGCTAGAAACAAATTATAAAGATGGCGCTCCAACCGGTCAGTACAAATCTTATTATACCAATGGTGAAATAAAGTCAGAAGGCATCTATACCCGCGGAGCAAAAACCGGGTTGTGGAAAGAACAATATTTCGACGGCAGTAAAAAAAGCTCATTCAATTATACCAACGGACAAAGTGTACAGTGGTATAAGAACGGGAACAAGATGATGCAAGGCAGAATGATTGACGGGAAGAAACACGGCGAATGGACCTCGTGGTATGAAGATGGACAGATAAAACTGAACGTGCCTTACAAAATGGATGTGTACGATGGACTGCTGCTTAAATGGTACGCTAACGGAGAACCCGAAGCAGAAGTACCGTATGCCAATGGCAAAAAGAACGGTCACGCTAAATGGTTCCTGGCTACTGGCTATTTAGATATGGAAGGTGGTTTCATTGATGATGTGCAAGATGGACTATGGACTTACTATCAAGCCAAAAACAGCAAAGGAAACGAAGGTAGCTACCAAGATGGCGAGCTTCATGACAAATGGACCTATTGGTACCCGGAAGGCGAACTATGGCGCGAAGGATCCTACGATATGGGTAAAAAAACCGGCATGTGGGTAACCTATTACGAGAACGGCAACAAGGAACACGAAGGCGCTTTTGTTAATGGTAAAGAAGATGGTTTCTGGCAACGTTGGCACGAAGACGGCAAACTAAAAATGGAAGGTAACTTTGCGAACGGTATCATGCACGGTGCCTGGAAAGGTTTCTACGAAGATGGCAAGAACCAATATATAGGTACGTACAGTAATGGATTAAAAGACGGAGATTGGATGAGCTGGTTCCCGAATGGCAAACCTCGCCTGCAGGAGTCTTACAAAGACAACATGCTGCATGGAACGTACCGTACCTGGAACGAACAAGAGAAACCAATAATCAGTGGTCAGTATAAAAAGGGTGAAAAGGATGGCAAATGGACTTACAACAGTAACCGTGGCAGAATCCTTAGAGAGGAATCTTACAAAGGTGGAGCAGCTCATGGAAAATGGAAAGTCTATTATGATTATGGAGTTCTTAAAAGCGAACAGTCCTACAAAAACGGACAGAAGCATGGAAAATTCATCTACCGAAATGGTAAAGGAGAAACACAGCTAGAGTCGGTTTACAAAAAAGATAAACTCATAAAAACAATTACCGACAACAGGCCTAAAGACTAAAACATTACCAGCATATAAGCAAAGCGGGATCTGAATAATCAGATCCCGCTTTGCTTATTGTATAAAATAGGATATTAAACTACACTTTCAATTACCAGGATGATCATGATGATTAATAAGTAAATATTGATGTTCATGAATACTCGCATGAATTTGAAAGACAACTGATCCTTACGTAATAGTGGTCCGGAAGTAACAATCAAACTCAAAGAGAAGAGCAATAACAAATAGCTTAATATTTGATTTTCGACTACATTAAAAACCAACATTAAAAATGCTGAGAATACAGTTCCTACTATCCAGATAAAAATAATGCGTTTGATCTGGTAATCACTAAAGGTTTCTGTTAAGGAAGGATATCCCGCCTTTTCGTAATCCGAACCGAATCGTAATACCAACAGGATAAAATGCGGCACTTGCCAAATAAAAAAGAAAAACGCTACAATTAATATCTCTAAACTTAGCCAATGACCACCTGCTGCGGCATAACCTATCATAGGTGGTAAAGCACCAATTAAGGCACCAACAATAACAGCAAATACAGTTTTACGTTTTAGCGGAGTATAAATGGCATTGTACCAAAAGAAGGTTAACCAGCCCAACAACATAGCTGTAAGGTTTGACGCAAAATAAATCATTGCAGACCCCATTAGGGTGACTAATACAATAAATGTAAGAGCTGCTTTTTCGCTGATTCGTCCGGAAGGGATTGGTCTGTTTTTCGTCCGGTCCATTGCCGCATCGAACTTGCGTTCCTGATACTGGTTTAATGCCGCCGAAGCAGCTGCCAGAAAGAAAACACCCAATGTTGGTAATATTGCGTTCCAATCCACCCCGTGTTTCATAAGGATGTAACCAGTAATGGTGCTCAGCGTTACCGCAAAGGTAATTCTGAACTTTGTCAGCTCCATGTATAACTTAATCTGCTCCTTCATTTCTTAGCTCTGATTCAAAATTTAATTCAGTTAATAATTCCAATAGTCAACCCGCATTTACTCTTTCAACGATTCGATGTAAAGTACAATCTTATCCATGTCCTCATCAGTTATTGAACCGCCATAAGGAGGCATTACCGGTTGTAAGCCTTTAACGAGATCAACTCCGGGATCCGTCATCGATTTCTTGATATAAGCTGCATCAACTACGATTTCACGATCTTTGCCATCGGTTACAACAGTTTTAGTAGCACCGTAAAGTCCTTTAAATGTAGAACCCACCAATGGTGTTCCGTCTGTTGAGTGACAGCCAATACATCCGTTGGCACGTGTAATTTCGTAGCCTTCCTCAATTGGATCTACTTCTTTATTTGGATCGAAACCTTCAACCAACCAGGCATCAAACTCCTCCTGAGGTTTTACATCCAGTTTGGTAATCATATACGAATGTCGCAATCCGCAGTACTCAGCACAATAAATATCGTAAGAACCTAACTGCTGCGCTTCAAACCACAAATAACTAGACCCTCCGGGATTCACATCCTCCTTAATTCTGAAGGCAGGCACATAAAACGAGTGTACTACATCCACAGAAGTCATGTTCAATTTCACCGGCTTATTTAATGGCACTATTAACCTATCCGATTTCTTACCGTTGTCATATTCAAAAGTCCAGCTCCACATTCTACCGGTAACCTCTACCACCATGGCATCATCAGGCACATTTCTCATTGGTGTGTAGCCAGTCCAGCCAAAATAGAACATCAAAAGCACTAAAATAGTCGGTATTACAGTCCACAAAATCTCCAGACGCGTATCCCCTTCAATTTGGGTAGCAACCGGATTTTTCTTGCGACTATACTTTATGGCAAACATGATCATCACTACAGTAATACCAATCAGTAATACTGTACTTATTCCTATAATGAAATAGAATGAAAAGTCTACCTTCTCTACAAAATTTGATGCATTATTCATTTTTCGTCCTCCTATCTGTTAGCATAATCGATGAATAAAAATGCCAAAACGGCAACCAGCACAAACAGGCAAATGAATACCATTGTTTTAAAAAACTTGTTTTCGAATTTCAAGTGCATGAAAAAATAACCAACAAGAATTGTTTTTAAGGTAGCAACAGCCAGAGCAATAACTACCGTAAGTGCTTTAAAATCGAATTGTGCAATTTCGACAGTAACAAAGGTCAAAATCAATAAATCAATCCAGATTAGAATATTTTTCTTATCACTAACTATATGGTCGTTGTGTGTATCCATTGTCGATATAATTTATCAAATGATTAAATAGAATAATGGGAATAAGTAAATCCAGATAACATCTACAAGGTGCCAATACAATCCGGCATTTTCCTGTAATACATAATTATCCTTGGTAACCTCGCCCTTGCGGATGTAAGATAATATGAAGCCAATAAAAGTAACCCCAATTATAATGTGCAATGCATGCAAGCCGGTCATGAAATAGTAAAGCAAAAAGAATAAAGATTCTCCATGACTAAGCAGCTTAAACTCTTCCTGCCCTGGGAACAAACCATGTTCGATCTTGCCGCCCCACTCGAAATACTTATTAACCATAAATACGAGGGCAAAGAATATGGTTATGTATAACATCCATTTGGCCTTCTTTGTCTTACCGCTTTGCATGGCAGAGATTGAAAGTGCAACAGTTAAACTACTGGCAAGCAATACAACTGTATTAATGGCACCAATTACCCAATCCAGATGTGCAGAACCTGCATTAAATGCTTCGGGGTTCTTGAAGCGATAAGCTGCATAAACTATAAACAAACCGCCAAACAACAATACTTCGGTAAATAAGAAGAGCCACATGCCCATTCTTTTCCCTTCATCGTCTCTGTGCACATGTGCACTCGTTTCAATTGCTCCTTCCATATTCTAATCGTTTTCTTGTGAATATTCGTATGGTCCACGCGTAACTACTGGTGGTTTTTCAAAATTATATATTGGTGGTGGCGACGCGGTTGTCCACTCAAGCGTAGCACCTCCCCAAGGGCTTGCTTCTGCCTGAGGTCCTTTTCGAGCGCCTCTAACCAGGTTCCAAATAATAACAATAAATCCAATTGCAAGAATCCAACTACCAACTGTCGAAAGTTGGTTCATAAAGGTAAACTCTGGCAGGTAATCGTAATAACGACGAGGCATTCCCTGTAATCCAACAATAAACATTGGGAAATACAATAAATTAAAGCCAATGAATAAAATAGCCCAACCAATGTTGGCAATCTTCTCGTTATAATTTCTACCATACATTTTTGAGAACCAATAATGAACAGCACCTATAAAGGCAAATCCAACACCACCAAACATTACATAGTGGAAATGAGCCACAACAAAGTAAGTATCATGAACATGTACATCGGCTGCCAAAGCACCAACTACCAAGCCTGTAAATCCACCTATCATAAACTGGAAGATAAATGCAAATGCGTACAACAAAGGAGTTCGCATATCAATAGAACCCTTATAAAGTGTTGCTACCCAGTTGAACACTTTAACGCCCGAAGGTATAGCAACCAGGAAGGTTAATATAGAAAACACAACCCTAGCCGTTTCACTCATTCCTGAGGTATACATATGATGTCCCCAAACGAAATAACCCACAAATGCAATGGCCAAACTAGAATAAACAATGGCCTTATAACCAAAGATGGCCTTTTTGGCAAATGTTGGAATAATCTCAGAAATGATTCCCATTGCAGGCAATACCATAATATAAACCGCTGGATGCGAATAAATCCAGAACAAATGCTGATACAAAATTGGATCTCCACCAATAGCCGGATCGAAGAAACCAACTTGCAAGGCACGCTCCGCGACAACCATTAACAAGGTGATACCAACAATTGGAGTAGCTAATACCTGAATCCATGAAGCAGCATAAAGTGCCCATGGGAACAATGGCATTTTCATCCAGGTCATTCCTTTTGCACGCATACGGTGCATGGTGACTATAAAGTTAATACCTGTAAGAATGGATGAGAATCCTAAAATGAACGCCGCGAGTACGGCCACCGTCACGTTGGTTCCTGTCTTCACACTATATGGTGCATAAAAGGTCCAACCAGTATCCGGAGGTCCATCACCTAAAACTAAAGTACTTAAAGCCAACAAACCACCAGCAACATACAAGTAGAAAGAGAGCAGGTTTACTTTAGGAAAAGCGACATCATCCGCACCGAGCAATATTGGCAAAAAGAAATTACCAAAGATGGCCGGAATACCAGGAATAATGAACAGGAAAATCATAATGACACCATGCAAGGTAAATACAGAATTGTATGTTTGTGCATCGATCACTTGCTCTCCCGGGCCGATCAACTCTAATCGCATCAACAGGCCTAATAAAACTCCCACAAGAAAGAATCCCACTACTCCATAAAAGTAAAGCATGGCAATCCGCTTGTGATCATGGGTGAAAATCCATGACTTGAAACCTTTCGAGGTCTCGTAAAAATTTACTTTGTTATTAACTGTGGTCATCGACATTTTTAAAATCTTTTAGATTAAATATGACTCTTTTTTCTCTTATTTCGGGTAAACACCAACCAGAGGAACATAGTAAGTGCAAAAAACAAAATGAGCGTTGCACTCACTTTTGTGATGTTGAATACGTATCCTTTACCTTCAGCATCGTAGCTAAAGCAATACTCAAGCACTTTATTAATGGTTGGACCTGATTTGCCTGCAGCTGCTTCAACAGCTGCCATTTTTAAATCAAATGGCAAAAATGTGGTTCCGTATAAATACCTGGTAATTTTACCTTCCGGGCTTAACATTATTATTGCAGCCGCATGAATATAGTCCTCACCTTCTTTCTTAAAGCCATATCCCATGGCATTAACCAAGCTCATAATATTGGCACTATCGCCAGCCATAAAAGGCCAGCCATCAACATTTATGTCTTTATTAATCTGCTTCAAGTAATTTTCTTTCTTGTTGGCTCCAAGCTGCCAGTTCTCTTCCCAATTAAAACTAATGGTTAGTACCTGGTAATCCTCTCCAATGGTCATGTCGTTGCGATCAATAACATCGGCAACACCATCCAGCAATGGACTACAAATACCTGGACAGTTATAATACACCATTGTAATTACCGTTGGTTTATCAATAACTTCCGAAAGATTTACCTCCACACCCTTATCATTCATAAAGGTGAGATTTTCGGGGATATACTCGTCCAGCTTTTCGTAAATACCTATTTGGGGAAGTTCATCTTGCCCATAAACTCCGAAAAATACGAGTAAGGAAATAATTGTTAATACATGTTTTCTCATTGAACAGCCATTTAAATTTTACCTAACAAACACATTAATTGACAATTAGTGGCACAAAAATATAATAAAATAGTTAATAATCTTTATATGTCTTTTATTTAGAAACGCCTTTTTATACCTCAATTTAACTTGCCTAATAATCAATAATGTAAATATAAAACTATGTAACAACTATATTAGAATAATGTTGAAGAGAAGCATTAAAAAGTTAAACTTTCGCGTAATCATAAAAAAACAAATTGGTTTTATGTTATTCTTACTTTTAAGTGATAGTTTTGTTTATGAGAATTTTAAACATGAAAATCATGAGAAACCTATTTTTAATTCTAGCCATATTATTTCTTGGATCATGTGGCAGCTCAAGCAGTCCTAAAAACGCAGATTCTACTAATAACAGCTCCGACATTTCGGCGAATCTAGTTTCTGTAATTGAGTTTGAAGTTGAAGGAATGACATGCGAAGGTTGTGAAAATACAGTAAAAAGAAAAGTTGGAGAACTTGAGGGAATTACTGAAGTGAGTGCATCGCATACCAATAAAAATGCGCTTATTAAGTACAACGCCGAGAAAGTTTCTGCTGACGAGATTGCTGCTGTCATCGCCAATGCAGGATATAAAGTTGGAAAACATACCGACCATGCTCCTGCTGAATAATCCAGATTGACTATTATAGTACCAAGATCAAATAATTTATAACAAGACCTCAGTTCCGCTTCAACACGTAACAATATGAATTCGCGCGATATCATCTGGAATAACGAAGAAAAAACCATTGCCCGATTGGCTTACGAGAAAGCCTATCAAAAAGAGATGGCTCAATTGCTTAAAGAGTTTCAGCAAAAAACAGCGGAGCTTACTGCACCAGAAGACATTTGGGAAGTATATGATTTCCTGTCGTACAGAAGAAAGGAGATTAACAGAAAGTACGATTATCGCTATTCGGTTCTGCTTCGGGTTTTTGGCCAACTACTAGCAGAAGGTCTCGTTCAAGAAACTGATTTAACAGGCTTATCCAACGAGAAAATTGGAGCCATATTAAACTTCAGTTCCTTTTGGCAGGATACAGAAGAGTAGCTGTAATAAAAAAACGGTACCGATTATTTTTCTTCGGGCTTCTGCACAGTACAAATGCAACGAAAACCTAACCAACACTCGGGTTTGGTATAGCGCTTCTCAATATTATCATTCTCGGCCAGCCAATTGGTTCCCATCGCCAGGTTAGGAGCCCTCGTCATTTCCGACACATTACTATGCACTCCATAAAGCTTTAGCTTGTTCTTTGGTCCAACTGCTACTGACTGTATTGATTTTGGCAATTCAGCCAAAAGTACTTTTTCACGATCCTTATATTCAATTTCGCTCAAAGCCTGCAATTCAGCAATTTTAGGTAAACGATAAGCATACACAACCGGCAAAGATCTTAAGCCATCAGCGTCATCCATCTCAAGCATTCCCTTCTGCACATAGTATTGTTCGTTCACTCGATCCGATCTCCATTTGGTATAAGCCATGGCTTGCTGCCACGACAAACCAACCACAGGATATTCTTTGTATTTTGAATTTGTAAAACTATAATCCTCCGGCATGTTCGGATTATCGATCCAAACAGTTGAATCGGGCAAAAGCATTTTATATTCAATTGAAGCAGCATCGAATTTCCTTAAATACCAGTATAAAAATTCTCGATAGTCAACATTCCTAATTTCGTACTGATCTACATATATATCTCCTTGCAGATGAACAGTTCCCGGCGGAATATCCTGCGCATTACCAAACTGTGGTACACCAAAACAAAAAGCAAAAAGAGCAACAATCAATGTAAATTTCATAGTCATATAGATTAGTACAATTCTAAGTCAACGCCAAAAATAAGTTAATATTTTAAGCCCATACATGCTGCTATTATAATTATCTTGCTTTGTTTAAAATTGACAGCATGAAACTGATAGACCTTAGAAGCGACACGGTAACAAAGCCAAGCGAAGCAATGCTAAAAGCAATGATGCATTGCCCTGTTGGAGACGATGTTTTTGGAGAAGACCCAAGCATTAACAAACTACAAGAAATGACGGCCGAACTATCCGGCCATGAAGCGGCAATATTTGCACCAAGCGGAACACAAACCAATTTAATGGCACTCATGAGTCATTGCCAGCGAGGTGATGAATACATAGTTGGTCAAATGGCTCACACCTATAAATACGAAGGTGGTGGCGCGGCAGTACTGGGTTCCATTCAACCTCAACCTTTAGATTTTGAAGCCGACGGCACACTTAATTTGAGCAAAGTTGCAGCAGCCATCAAACCCAAAGACGACCATTTTGCAAACACCAAACTACTATGTATTGAGAACACCACAAATGGTCTGGCCTTGCCAATGGAATACTTTGCCATGGCGAGAACATTCGTTAACGAGAAACAACTCAACCTTCACCTAGATGGCGCCCGTGTATTTAATGCCATGGTAAAAAAGAACTGCGACTTAAAATCAATCACCGGACATTTCGATTCTGTGTCTCTCTGCCTTAGCAAAGGACTTGGTATTCCGGTGGGTTCTGTTTTAGTTGGATCCAAAGAGTTAATCTCTCGAGCACATAAGTGGCGGAAAATGCTTGGAGGGGGAATGCGACAGGCCGGAATCCTTGCTGCAGCAGGCATCTATGCTTTAGAAAATAATATCACCCGCTTAGCGGAAGATCATGAGAATGCGGCAATCTTAGCAAAAGGACTTCAGGAAATTGACGGTTTGACGGTAAATTATCAAACAGCTCAAACCAATATGGTATTTATTAAATTGCAAGAAGAGCAGGTCATTCCACTGGTTGCTCATATGAAACAGCAAGGCATCATTCTCTATCCTGGCACCAATTTAAGATTGGTTACTCACTTAGATGTAAATAAAGCAGATATCATTAAAGTAATTGAAGCATTTAAAGATTACTTTCGGAAGCATTAAACAACCAAAATAATGCTACAAAAAAGTCCGGCTCATAAAGATGAACCGGACTTTCTATTTGTTCGCTCTATTTTAATGCTTTTCACAAACACTATATTCCCATGCTCCCAGCTTCATTCCTATCTCGTCAACAATTTCGAATTGCTTACCGCTAAAGATGTCTGTATACTTGTCACAATAACATTTCTCGGTAAAAGTAAACTTCTGCTCACTTGCTGAAAGGTTTAAAACAACGAATACCTTGTGCTCGTCCTTCTCTCTGATAAAGGCAAATATAGCATCATCATTACTCGTATTAATGCGTTTCATTTCACCGCCCCACTCACCATTCCAAAGTGCTTTATTCTCATGTTTTAATTTGAAAAGCTTCGTATACAATTCTCCCATCTCATCAGCTTTCCAATCAATCTGATCCTTGTCAAAAAACTTCAGTCGCTTGTTAAGGCCTGCTTCCTGTCCGCTATAGACCAGCGGCATACCCGGTACGGTTGCACTTAAAACAGCCATTACTTTTGCGGCATCGCCCATTCGTTCAGCAACTGTTCCGTTCCATGAATTTTCATCATGATTGGTTATGAAATTCATTTTAATATCATCAGCTGCATATTGCTTACGCGGATAACTGAAATAATTATCAATGGCATGCACTGTTTGTGTTCCTTTGGCAACTTCATTCATTCGATGATGCAAATCCCATGCGTAATCCATGTCAAATGCATCAACCAGCAACTCCGGCTCTTCAGATTCGGCTAGCATAAATACCTCTTTGAACTCTGATAAATCGACACGTACTTCATTCCAGAAATCAGTAGGCACCATACTGGCAACATCACAGCGAAAACCATCTATATTCGCATCCATCACCCACGACTTCATGGCATATTTCATGTATTCACGCATCTCAGGTGATTCATAATTTAAATCGGCCACATCCGACCAATCGTCAACCGGGTGTGCTATCTGATCAACAGAATCAGTGTTGAACCAATCAGGATGCGAATAAACCATGTCGTTATCCATGGCTGTATGATTAGCCACCCAATCAAGAATAACATACATTCCCATATCATGAATCTGTGTAACCAGTTCAATAAAATCATCCATGGTTCCAAACTCAGGATTCACTGTCAAATAATCCTTAACTGCATAATAGCTACCTAAAGAGCCTTTCCGCTCAATTTCTCCAATTGGAAAGATTGGCATCAACCACAAAATATCGACGCCCATTTCTTGCAAACGAGGAAGATGTTCTGCAAAGGCAACAAAGGTTCCCGCCTCTGTATATTGCCTTATATTCACTTCGTAAATAGTAGCACTCTTTGCCCAATCCGGCAATTTCAGAGCAAACTCATTCGTTGTTGTGCTATCTTTTTTTCCTCCGGTATTACACGACTCCAGACTTACCATTACAATGAACAAGGCAATGGCAATCACAAAAAACTTTTTCATAATCAATTGATTTATTTCCAAGGTCTAAAAATACAAATTAGGAAGCTGTGATAAAATTAATACTTAGATAAATTATGGATCACTTTTAGAAGACACAAAGCGCGACAGCGAGCAAAAAAATTGAACATAAAAAAAGCCTTTCCAAATTGGAAAGGCTTTCAATATAATATTGTGTAATATCTTACATTTTATTTACATGCATTGTTATACTAGACTTAAGATTAGAAGCTTTATTCTTATGAATAATATTTCTCTTAGCTAGCTTATCAAGCATAGAAGCAACTCTCGGTAAAAGATCTGTAGCTTCTTTTTTATCAGTAGAAGTTCTTAACTTTTTCAAGGCATTACGAGTACTCTTTGCATAATACTTATTATGTAAGCGTCTCTTCTCTGTCTGACGAATCCTTTTTAAAGCTGACTTGTGATGTGCCATTTTATCTTCCTTCTATTATTAAATTTCGTAGTCCGTAGGGGAATCGAACCCCTGCTACCAGGATGAAAACCTGGCGTCCTAACCCCTAGACGAACGGACCGTTTCAAAGTTTTGCGGGTGCAAATGTAGAACTTATTTTTTTATTCAACAAATCTTTTTTACAAAAAAATTAATTCTTTCAACATTTTTAAATAACACTTGCAACACGCCCTCAAAGAGTGCGCAAATAAACACAATTATTTTCTAATAATCTGAAGAATTTGAGTCTTATTTCCAAATTTTGTACTGACCTTATAAAAGTAATTGCCGGTCTCAATTCCTGCAGTACTGAATCGCACAGTCTGGGAGCCTTTATCATATTTCTTCAGGCTAATGGTCTTGATCTTTACTCCTAACACATTGTAGAGTTCAACCAGCACATAGGACGAAGCGGGCAATTCAAATACAACATCCGCATAATGAACTGCCGGATTCGGAGCCGCCGGAAATACTTCAAATACGCTTTCAATTTCAATGCTTTTTAGCGAAGCCACCACACATATCTTGTTTGCAACATAAACTGCATCACCTTTTTGCCAGCCAGTGACAATGGCTTTATGTGAGTCTCCATCTACACTCGTCCAAACCAATGAAAAGACCTCCCCTTCAATTAATCCATCAATTTTATCGCTTAATTTATCATTACCCCAAATAGTAATTGCTAAGTCTTGTCCTCGATACATTGCCCTACCAACCAGCTCGCCCCGTTCGCTCACAACGGCAAGTTCTGATGAATGGGCTGGCAAGCGATCCCATGCGTTTTTTGGGATAGCAATGGTCATATTATTGTCTGTGGCAATCGGCTTTGAATAATACTTAAATGAATGCAGTTGCATTACTTTTGAAGAAGCTAGTATTGAACTATTGGCAGGATAAGTTAATACGGCTGAATTATTCATTAGTATTTGATAGCCTTGCCCCGGAATCATATTTCCCATTTGATTTAGGTTGTAATACGGCCAAAATATCTGACCGCTACCCGACTTCATTAATTCAAGGTCTCCGGGCACCAGCATTGGGCTAATGATATCTGATAGAACCAAAGATACATCAGCTGGTGTTTGGCGCAAGTACCCCAGCATGCCCCATCCTTGATTTAGATTAAGCGGTGTAAGTTCAGGAACAGCAGCCACTCCGACAACATCCAATGACAACGGAAGCACGGCATCTACTTTAATCTGATAGCCTTGTCCAAGTATCATATCTCCAATTGCATTTAATCCGTACTGTGGCCAAAAGACCAATCCTTCCCAGTTCTTAACAATTGAAATCTGCGAAACGAGTGGATTTAAAACAATTTCTATATCTGGATTTATTGGATTTATATAACTCGAAAAAATACTCCAGCCCGGTGGAACATTTATAGTTTGCGATTGCAATACTACGGCCGCCTCCTCTACCTGAATTACTGCTTCGGTCACACAAGCATTGGCATCAACCAGATGAACAACATAAACGCCTGCTGCCAAACCAGAAAGATCTTCTGTTAAGTCTCCTGTATTCCAATAATAAGTATACGGCGCTGCTCCACCATTTACAGTAAGATCAATTGCAGCATCCAAAGCACCAATACCCGATGCATTGCTTACCACATAATCCAAGGCAATCATACAGGGATCATAACCAATAAACACATTTTCACAGAGCGTATCAACACAACCCGATTGGGTTTGAATGGCCAGACAGACCGTATTATTTCCCCAATTGCTTAGCCAATAATCGTGTATGGGGTGCTGATCTGAGGAAACATTACCATCGCCAAAATCCCAACTCCAGCTGGCAATCCCATTTACCGGAATACTCAAATCGGTATAATCAGCATAAATAATTTCAGGTATTGGCGAGCCTGTAATTACATAATTAAAATTGGCAAGACATGGTGCGTTCCCCACAACCAGACTCTCACAAGCCACATCGTAGCATGAATCTGCAGTAATGATACTTAAACACACTTCATAAACTCCATTTGCATTATAGGAATGCATGGGATGCTGATCTACAGAAAAGGTTCCATCACCAAAATTCCAGAACCAACTAATAATATCAGTTGCTGTATACGTCAGATCATTGAATTGATAGCAATTAATACAATTGACTGTTGTATCCAGATAAAAACTAAAATCAGCCTGGCAAGGAAGCAGGGTATCAGGAGGCTGAACAACTTGATACGTTGCACTAGCATTACATCCAAGCGCATCAATTACTTCAACCGAATAAAAACCTGCAGATAAATTTGCGAGATCTTCACTAATAGCTCCGTTACTCCATATGTACATAAGCGGAGCTGTTGATGAATTAACCACCAGATCAATCGCACCATCATTACCACCAAAGACAGAAACATCGCTTATATTCGCGGCAAGCTGAATATTGCATGGATTCTGATTACCAACCTCAACGGTATCACAATAATAAGCAGTACAACTATCAGCAGTTATAATCGACAGGCAAACATAATAACTACCAGCTGCCGGAAACTGATGAAATGGATTCTGTCCGCTTGCACCCGAACCGTCGCCAAAGTCCCAACTCCACGAAACAATTGGCGTGGAAGACGAGGACCAATCCGAAAAATAAAGACAATCAATACAACTCATGGTTGAGTCGGTATATGCAGTGAACTCAGTAAAGCAGAAGGAAGATCCAATTACAACACTATCGCAGTAAGTATCGGTACAACCTAAAGCAGTAGTTATTGTCAGACAAACTTGATAAGTAGCTGCTACCATATTGAAATAACCGTGCTGCGGATGTTGATCCGAGGAAGTTGCACCGTCGCCAAAATCCCACAACCAACTTATCGCTCCAGCCGGTGCAGACCAATCTGTAAACTGATACATATCCAGGCTTAAGGCCGGTGTGCTAATTTGTGTAAAAGTAAAAGCGGCATTGCATTGATTAAAACCACCAACATAAACGGTATCGCAATAGGTATCCGTACATCCATCAGCAGTAAGAATGGTTAAGCAAACCAAATAGCTGGCAGGAATCATATTAAAATAACCGTGCTGCGGATGTTGATCTGTAGAAATAGTCCCATCGCCAAAATCCCAGTACCAGCTTGCAGCACCCGAAAAAGATGACTGATCTTCGAACTGAAAAACATCCATACTCAAAGGTGGAAATGGTGCCGTATCCTGGTAATGATAAAAATAGGCAAGACAGTCTGTAGAGGCACCGCTAACCACAAAAGTCTTTTGATTGGCAGGAATGTAATCTCCGGTAAAACTGCCTCCAGCATTAATTGTATACGTACCAGCTGGCAATGGACCTAAATCAAATGAATAGGTATACGGTACCAGAACTGTTAATCCAATTCCGGATGAATAGGCGCTAAAAAAAACATCAATGTTATTACCGTTCACCGTATGCGTAACAGCAGCAACACCACTGGCTGTACTCGACAAACTTCCGGAAATAGTAACAGTAATTAGATCATTACTGCTTGGATTTGTCGGCGAACTACTAACCGTCTCCAGATAGAGATAGGTTTGAGCAATCAACAAATTACCAATACTAAATAACAGGGCGAATAATAAAAGGGCTTTTTTCATGGTTTTGGGTTTTAATCAAAAGTAAGACAGAATTATTGCAAAAACCGTTGCTTTAAATCCTGACGACCAAGCATTTATTTTCGTGAAGTTACGAAGGGCAGGAGCTTGCATCCAAAAATTTAACAATTAATAAATTTTAAAACCCAGCTTAACAAAACCATGTCGCTACACTTTAATAGTTCAGATTACATTACTTTTGAAAGACAATAGCAACCCAAACAAATTAGTAGCGTCTTAAAATTATGCAAAAAAATGTGATCATTGTAGCAGGAGGATCCGGAACAAGAATGGGCACGGAACTTCCAAAGCAATTCTTGCCACTGATGGGCAAGCCTGTTTTAATGCATACCATCAATCGCTTTTATCAGTTTGATAAAAACATTACTATTATTGTGGTACTGCCAGCACAAGAGCAAGAGCGATGGACACAGCTTTGCACAAATCATCAATTCAACATCAAGCATAAAACTGTCAATGGAGGTGCTACCCGATTTCATTCGGTTAAAAATGGCTTGGCACTAGCAACCGATGGTTTAATAGCGATACACGACGCGGTGCGCCCCTTGGTAGCATTAAGTGTAATTTCAAACTGTTTTAGAACCGCTGCCACAAATGGGACAGCGATACCTGTGGTTCCAATTAATGAAACGATAAGACTTATTAAAACGGAAGGAAGCCAGCAAATAGATAGAAATATGTATAGAGCTGTGCAAACACCTCAAGTATTCGAAGCAAGCCTTATTAAATCTGCCTATCAGCAAAATTATCAGGAACATTTTACTGATGATGCAAGCGTTGTTGAAAGTGATACTATTAAAATTGAACTGGTTGAAGGGAATACTGAGAATATTAAAATTACAACGCCAATCGACCTGGCAATTGCCGAGGTCTATCTGAATAAATTTGAAGCATCTTAAAAATAATCTATATTCGTAACTAAATAATAACAGAAATATGAAAAAAGCATTTAGCATTTTAGCGATACTACTGATAGCCGGAGCTGTTTCTTTTGCTCAGGAAAGCAAGAAAGTTGTACTTGAGGAAACGTATACCATTGAGAACACAGCTGCTGAAGACATTTACTTAAGAGCATACGATTGGATTACGACCTACATGAGCAATCCGGGTTTTGCAATCACCAGCGACATTCACAAAACCAACTCTATTGAGATAACTGGTGATGTAATGATTGGAACAGCAACCGTACAAGCAACTTTTAAGTACATAACAAGCGCCAATAAATGTAAGTTAACAATCAGTAATCTTTCTGATGAAACGGAAGCTACACAAAAACATTTTCAGTTTATTATTAACAGAATGCCGGTTATTCTAGGAGAAGCATTAACTCCTGAAGCCAAAACCGCCGTTCAGAATAAGCTGTAAGAAAAGCATTGTATTTTTAAAAGTCCCGGTTGAATTATCAGCCGGGACTTTTTTGTGTAAGCCAATCAGCAAAGGAACTGAGGTACGAATTAATATACAATCTGAATATCACAGAAGTCAACCATTTTTTTATGGCATTTGCGACTCAATCACACCTCTGAAACTTCAACTGACTAACTACCGCTCCTTATTTAACAACCGCTAAGAATAAAACACTCAATTTCACCTACCTACCTATACTTATAAGCAACTTCAAACAATCGCTTATTTAACAAACTCTTTGAATCCCCTGTTCCTTAAGCTACTTAAATCTTCTTAAAAAAACTGACACTAAACAATGTACAGTAGCGACTGGTTTATAATTAATTAGGGCGCGCATTTTCATTAGCATCAAGGTAAGATTCTGCTGCCATATTATGTTCTTTCAATACGACACCCCATGTACCGATCAAACAAAGGATAGAAAATATAATCTAAACTAAAACTGATACTATGGATACAACAGGAAAAAGGTTCATCGTTGGAAATTTAATAAATGACGATAGTGATGCATCTGATAAGCAGATTCGGTGTGAAAACGAAACGAGTGTGCAAGTGGCGAAAAGCGATCAAAACTATGGCGAAAATGAAGCGTGGACCATTCACACCAAACCGCCTTATGATCCAGAAAATCCGGGGGTAGTACCTACAAAAATATGGTTTGAATCACAAAAATACTCATCTACAACAAGGCATTATCTTGGTTGCAATTCAAACATAGCCAATTTACAAACCTCAATAACTTATTTTGTTCCTACTCCAATTGAAGGTGAAGATGGCTGCTATTTATTGTCATTGTTTGAAGATTCACGCTCCTATTTAACCATGGAAGACCCTAGCGACTCAAAAGAAATTGAGTTTAAAAACCTACCATTGGAAGGTAGTAAGCCAGCTCCAAAGCCAAAGCACAAATGGAAGTTCGATAAAATCGTAACTTTTTAGGGTGCGTATATTTTCAGGCAGCACGTTTTTTCGTGTAATATTTTTCTTCTATTTGCTTAGCACAGCGAATGGTGCTTTTTCGCAATACACCATTGCAGAAGCGGACAGCATATTAGAAAATCTTCACAAAAATTCGATTTACGAATTCGATTCTTCAATTGAGGTATGCAACGATCTGGTTTCAGTATATAAGACCAATGGAGATAGCTGTAAACTAATCAGGACCATACTTACAAGAGTAAATTGTGAATACTCCCTGGCTCAATTTGAAACTGCTCTGTCTTCCATCATTGAGGCACAAAGAATATACAGCTCCTCAACATGCGATAGCCAAACATTGGCTCTACTACATCTTACTTATGGGCGTTTTTATTTTGCTATAAATGAATTCGAGAAAGCCGATTCCCTCTCGCAACTAGGCATTGATCAGTATCAAACGGACTGGAGCGATAAAACAACTTTAGCTAAACTGCATTTGCTGAAAGGTAGCGGAACTCTGGCTTTTGATAAAGTAGTGCCCCATTTAGACACCTGCATTCAGTTAGCTCGAAATTACGACATTCCTTTTTTAGAGCAACGAGCACTCATCAATATTGGTTCCTTATATGCATCACGCGACAGTCTTCCTCAGGCCTTGTTTTACTTTAAGCTAGCATTGCAAGTGGCAAAAAAAAGAAACGATGCCAGCGAACTCTGTGTGCTTTACAATAATCTTGCAGGTTTATCAAATGATGCGGATGAAGTTTTATCCTTCATTGATTCAGCGATCCATTTTGCCAACCTAACAAATAATCATTCACGCGTACAGCTATTCTCTGAAAACAAGGCCTATTTCTATTACAGCATAGGCGAGTATGAGATAGCTTATAATGAACTGTGGTGGGCGGTTAATTTAAAGGATTCCTTGTTCAACATACAGATTTATGAGGCTATTGCTGAGATGGAACAAAAGTATGAAACAGAAAAAAATGAAAATGAAATTAAAACACTAAAACTCGAGAAACTTAGTATTGAGTTAGACAAAGTTCGCTACAAAAGGAATCAAAACATCGCACTTTTGTCGGGTTTAGTTTTCGTACTGCTTGCCCTAAGCTTATGGAGTCGCCTTAATTTCATTAGAAAATCCAAGACAGCCCTGCAAAAAGAGAAAGATATTTCGGAAGGCTTACTTCTAAACATATTGCCAGAATCAGTAGCCGATGAATTGAAACTAAAAGGATACACCGATGCCAAGGAGTTTGATCAAGCCACAATCCTATTTACCGATTTTAAAGGTTTTACCGCATTAAGCGAACAATTAAGCGCAACCGATCTGGTTCACGAAATTGATATTTGTTTTAAGGCATTCGACAATATAATGGAGGAGTATGGCATTGAAAAAATAAAAACCATTGGCGATGCATACATGGCTGCTGGTGGACTTCACACGCCCCGCACTGCCGAAGCAGCAGATGTGGTTAAGGCGGGTCTGGACATGCAAGAATTTGTAGCAAACCGCAAGTACAAACATGATGAGCTGGGAATTCCTTCGTTCGAAATGCGTGTTGGTGTTAACACAGGAGCTGTAATTGCTGGTGTTGTTGGCGTAAAAAAATTCCAATACGACATTTGGGGCGATACAGTAAATACTGCTAGCAGAATGGAAAGCAGCGGAGCAGTTGGTAAAGTAAACATAAGTCGGGCAACTTATGAACTACTAAAGAATGATTCCAGATTTACATTCGAAAATCGCGGAAAAATTGAAGCAAAAGGTAAGGGTGAGATGGAGATGTGGTTTGCAAGTTTGAAAACTGAAGGCAGCTCATGGCACCCTTATACATATAATCAGAACAAATAGAGTACTTAATTAATATTAGAATTATGAAAAAAGGAATGATCAAGGTAAGTGTAATGTACCCAGCAGGAGAAGGGAAAACATTTGACATGGACTATTACTGTAACAAACATGTTCCCATGGCTGGCGGATTATTAGGCGATGCTGTAAAAGCAGTAACAATTGAAAAAGGAATGGGAGGTGGCTCACCAGGATCACCTGCAAGCTATGCTGCAATGGGTAATTTGTACTTTGAGTCCATGGATTCATTTAAAAACTCGTTTGGACCTAATGCAGAAAAAATAATGGCCGATCTGCCAAACTTTACTAACGCCGAACCAATAATTCAGGTTAGTGAGGTAATGATGTAGATCTATTGAGAAACACATTTTGTGTAAAGGGCAAAAGAATGCCTTTTATGCAAAATTTGATAATCAGCTGCTGTGAATATGATCAACGCAAAGTCAATAAAATATTTAATAACAAGGTACCTTTATCTTATAGGTCTCGCGCTACTTGGCATGCATTACTATTCTGCTAATGCTCAGAAAAGCAATATCGACTCCTTGTTGCAGGAAATCAGATCAGCACATAAACCTGTTTCGTCCGTTGCTATTTTTAACCAACAAATATCCGAGGTTTTTAAAAGCGGATTACCAAATAAAAAAGACAGTTTCATCCTATTCATAGAGCATACCATCCAATTGGCAAGAGAACTCAAAGACACTTATGGACTGGCTAAGGCAAGTTATAGTCTTGGCAAATTATACATTTCGGCCGACAATGGATATGCCAAGGCAACGCCCTTTCTTCTGGAGAGCCTCACCTTGTTTGAAGAGTTAAGAGATAGTTCCGGCATTTCAAGGTGTTATATGCAATTGGGATTAATCAGTTACATAATGCAATATTATGAAGATGCCATTAAGAACTTCAATCTATCATTAAGATACACGAATAATCCCACCGCCACCTATCTAATGGCAATTTCATACTCTGAGCTGCATAAATTTGTCGAATCGAAAAAACATTTCGCCACCGCCATTCAAGATTTCAAGGAGAATAATAACCAATCCGGACTTAACGAATGCTATATGTACTTGGGAAAGTTATATGAAAATGAGAATGTACTAGACACTGCTTTCTACTATCTGAACATGGCCATAGAAAACAGGAAAACCTTAAATGATCCGGACAAACTTACCAGGCCATATGCTTTAATCTCTGGCTACTATTTAAAAACTCACGACATAGAGAAAGCGATCTTCTTCGCGAAAAGCAGCTATGACAATGCAAAAAACAGCCAGGATAAAATTAGCGCAATAATAACAGCCAAAAACCTTAGCGAAGCCTATAAATCTACTGGTGATTACAAAAAAGCTCATTCATATCTTGAGATATACAACACTCTTCAGAGTGAGAATATCCAGGGAAATACAAAACAAAAAATTGTTGAAATGCAGGGTAAGTTCGATTTCAATAAAAAAATTAATGATGAAAAGCTTCGCCATCAAATAGAACTACATCGCAAGAACCGAACGAAAAATATGTTTCTGGCAATTGGGGTTATCATTTTGCTTATGGCTGGAGGCCTATGGAGTCGCTTACAATATGTACGAAAATCGAAAGCCATTATCGAAAAAGAGAAGGAAATTTCGGAGAACCTCCTCTTGAATATTCTTCCCGAAGAAGTAGCTACTGAATTAAAAGCAAAAGGATATACCGACGCCAAAGAATTTGAGAAAGCAACAATTCTGTTTACTGATTTTAAAGGATTTACATCCATGAGCGAACAAATGACAGCATCGGAACTGGTTTCAGAAATCGATGCCTGTTTCAAAGGGTTCGACCACATCATGGAAAAATATGGCATCGAGAAAATTAAAACAATTGGCGACGCCTACATGGCAGCCGGAGGTTTACCCGTGCCTGATTCAGCAACGCCTGCAAATGTAATTTCAGCTGGGCTCGAGATGCAGGAGTTTGTAGCAAATCGCAAGTACAAACATGACGAACTAGACTTACCATCATTTGAAATGCGGGTTGGCATTCACACCGGGCCTGTAATTGCCGGAGTAGTTGGTGTGAAAAAATTTCAATACGACATATGGGGCGATACGGTGAATACAGCAAGCAGGATGGAAAGCAGCGGCGCGGTTGGTAAAGTGAACATTAGTCAGGCCACTTATGAACTGCTAAAGGGCAATCCCATGTTTACATTTGAAAACCGTGGAAAAATTGAAGCAAAAGGCAAAGGTGAAATGGAGATGTGGTTTGTAGATACATGCATGAAGTAAAGTAAGAACTTATAAATAAAACGAGTATTAATGTCGAACTGGACAATTAAAATGAAACATTATGAAAACACACTGGTTGGATGATAAGATTAACGAACAAAATGCTGCAATTGGTAATACAATTACTATAGAGAAGGAAGGACTTCAGGCAAATGTAAATGATAACCGTGAGGTATTTGAATCATTTATGGAGCAACTAAACTTTCTTTTTGACAAACTGAGTACCGTTATTACGGAAGAAATCGTTTTCAACAGAGAAGCAATTTCAGTGCACGATGTAATTGGATGCGAGCGTTCACGATTCGATGCAGTTAATAAATCGCAATCAACTATTTTTATGCGAAGAATTGACTTTCTAATTTGCGATAAACCCGGCGAGGTTGTATTTGAACTCTATAGAGCCAAAAGAACCACTGAATCAGAACCATGGAAATTCCATGACGAACAAAAAATTATATGTAAAATTGATAAACTAAACGAGTCAACGACCTATGACATGATCGATTGGTTTGCCTGGAAGAATTTCTTCCCAAGAACTTTACGAAAGGATTAGAACTTAAACGAAACAGAAGAAGCAGGGCATTCCTGCGAAAGCATGAATCTTATTAAGCTGAAAATGGTGAAATTAAGGTTCCCGCCTTCGCGGGAATGACAAAACGAGCGGCCTTATTTTGGACAGTCCATTGATTTCGTCTTATTCTATCTAGTTACTATCTAAAGTAAAAAGTACTTGTCTCGTAAGGATTTATACACATTACGGGTATTTGCGATTGATTAAATATCATTTTCTCATCCCACGGGCCGAGAAAAAACGCCGGTGCAAATTCATTCTTCTGGGTCATTATCATTATTAAGTCGGTTTTATTAGCACTGGCATAATAAAGCACTTGCTCAGCAAAATTGCTTGTCGAGTCTGAGACACTCTCAACAAAAGCCACACCACTACTCATAAACGATTCTTTAATCTGAGAGCTTATTAATCTGATCTTATTATCTGATTCCTGAGATCCTCCTTTTATTCGGAATAAATGAATTCTAGAGTTAAACACTTTGGCGATACTTACTGCCCATTTCACCTTTTGTCTTACATAAGCAGAATCGCTGACCGGAAAGACAATATCTTTAAATCCATGCTCGGCCGCCTTTTGCTGAAAGACAATAACAGGCGTTGGCGAGTTGGTTACTACCTTTAAGGCATAACTACCGGTTAGATGCTGAATACCTGATTTACCATGAGTTCCCAGAACTAAGAGCATGGAATTTAACTCCAAAGCTGTCTGTTCAATTGTAGCAAATAATCTTCCTTCTTTAACAAGGTAATTAACCTCTATTTCAAATTTTGACGCAAGCGCTTTTGATTTTTCTGAGAGTAGACTTTCAATATCCGACAACTTTCGTCCATCCTTTTTAACGTAAGACTTGCTGTCATCGCTGAACACATGTAATAAACAAAGCTTCGCATTAACCATTTTTGCAAGAGTTGCTCCGTGATGAACAGCGTTGTAAGATATTTCTGTAAAATCGGTTGGTGCTAAAATAATTTTTTCCGGTGTGCTCATAATAATAATGATAATTAGATAATCCAGCCTACGCCTGACTAAGTAACAATGTCATTCTCAATTTGTTTTCACCTTAAAACTCACCATTGCCACATCTAAGCATTGACAAGCACAAAAAAAGGGAAGCTCATTAAAGAACTTCCCTTTTGCGAATATGTAATTATCTTACTCTAGAATTTATATAGATTGTCATCAATAATTTTGTCAGCCAATCTTCTGCGTGCATCTTTTACATTAACACCCTTAACGCAAGTGTAATACTGAACACCTTTAAGATACTTCTCAATTTCTTCGTCTTCAACAAATGAGTACAATGCATCTTTAGCGTATTTAGCCAGATTGCTTGCGATGTCGTAGGTATAAACATCAAGAATGTCCTTATATAGTGCAACAGCTGCTTCTCCGTTTTTACTTTCCAATTTTTCTACGCGCAAGGCAGTTGATTCAACAGCATAAACTTCAATTAGCATATCTGCTATATTGAAAATAATTTCTTGCTCGTTTGAAAGCTTGCGGCTGTACTTTTCGTTAGCTGCACCAATAACCATATGAATGGCTTTCTTAAAGCGAGCAATAACTTCTTTGTAATATGCGTAATAACCTTCAGCAAACTCAACCTTCTCAGGAAGATTCGTCAAACTCTCTAAAGCTTCTGCTACATATTTCTTTAAGCCATTGGCTCCTTTCATTCCTTTCTTAACTGCATTATCGCCAGCCCAGATACGGTTGATTTCATTAGTTCCCTCGAATATACGGTTGATACGTGAATCGCGATAAGCTCTGTCAACAGGAGCCTCAGCAGAGAAACCCATTCCACCAAAAATCTGTACACCTTCATCAACAATATAATCTAAAGACTCTGATCCAAGAACCTTAAGCATCGCACACTCTACCTGATAATCGGCATTAGCCTGGATTACAGCTTTACCTTTATCCATGCCATCAGCAACGTACATGTCTATAAGCTTCTCCACATCAGCAGAAGCTCTGTAAAGTGCAGATTCATGTGTCCAAGCTTTAATAACCTGCTCCGCTAACTTAAACTTAATGGCTCCATAGTTTGAAATTAGATTGCCGAACTGCTTTCTTTCATTTGCATATTGCACAGAATGATTAATGGTTCGTTTCATTGAACCAACAACAGTAGCACCTAATTTAATACGACCAATGTGCAGGATATTAATGGCAATACGGAAGCCTTCGCCTCTTTTACCCAGCATGTTCTCAACAGGAACTTTCACATCGTTAAAGAATACCTGAGTAGTGGAAGAACCCTTAATACCCATTTTGTTTTCTTCAACACTAATCTCAACACCTTCCCAGTCGCGCTCAACAATAAATGCACTTAAAATACGATCATCATCAACTTTAGCAAAAACGGTATAAACATCAGCAAAACCACCATTGGTGATCCACATCTTTTGTCCGTTAAGGATCCAATGTTTTCCATCTTCTGAAAGCACTGCTTTTGTACGACCTGCATTTGCATCAGATCCTGCATCAGGCTCAGTTAAACAATAGGCTGCAGCTTTTTCACCAGCCGCCAATTCTGGAATGTATTTATTTTTTTGCTCTTCAGTACCGTAATAAAGAATAGGTAATGTACCAATTCCAACATGACACATGTAAGCTACAGAGAAAGAATGTGCAGAACCCATTGCCTCACCTGCTTTCATTGAAGTAAGAAATGTTTGTTCGAAGCCACCATATTCTTCCGGAACCGAGATTCCTAATAATCCAAGTTCACCAGCTTTACCTAAAAGACCTTTAATTAAGCCTTTTTCGTGCTTGTCTATTCTTTCGAAATTAGGATATACATCTTGCTTCAGAAAATCGTAGCAAGTATCCTCAATCATCATTTGTTCTTCGTTAAATTCTTCCGGAATAAAAACATCTGCTGCTTTTGTTTCCTTTATAAGGAATTCTCCACCCTTTAGTAAATCATTCTTTTCCATAATCAAATCTTATAAATTATACCGAATGTGTTCTGAAATAAGCCGAAGCCGCTTTCAAAAGAATTACCCAGTATTATACCCAAGTAACTTTTTGGCGAAAATAGCTTTATCTGTTAGATTCCAAAAACTTAAGTTTTATTATAGAATGGTTCTTAATAAGCCCATAAAATTGCTTAACTTTTGTTTATCAGCTTGCTACAAAAACAAAAAGCAGGCATTAAAAAAATACCTGCTTTATAATATATAATCTGTTTGTCACCTATTTTAGTATTGCTTTTGAGATAACAATACGTTGTACCTGATTGGTTCCTTCGTATATCTGACACAACTTTACATCGCGCATAATTTTCTCCACGCCAAATTCAGTTGAATAGCCATCGCCGCCCATTACCTGAACAGCATTTGTTGCAACATCCATAGCAATATCAGATGCATATAGCTTCGACATGGCAGAGAGCAATGATGCTCGCTTTGTACCTGTATCATAATTCCATGCGGCATTCCAGGTTAGCAATCTGGCAGCCTCAATTTGTGTTGCCATATCGGCTAACATAAATCCAATGGCTTGATTAGATGCAATTGGCTTTCCGAATTGGATACGATTTTTCGCCCAATCTTTAGAAACCTCATAAGCCTCGCGAGCCGCACCTAAACTTAATGCCGCAACACCAGTACGTGTTCGATCAAAGGTTTTCATGGCAATTAAAAATCCATGGCCTTCCTGCCCCAGACGGTTCTCAACCGGCACCTCAACATTTGTAAAAATAATCTCATTTTGGACAGATGCCTTTTGTCCCATTTTCTCAAGATGAGGCTTAATCTCTATACCCGGAGAATCAGAAGGAACCACAAAAGCAGTTAAACTACGTGAGCCTTTCTCCGGATCGGTTTGAGCAAATACGGTTAAAAACGAAGCTACTTCGCCATTGGTAATAAATCGCTTATGACCGTTTAAAATATATTTATCGCCATGAAGGATGGCGGTTGATTTGATACCCTGCACATCAGAACCTGCATTTGGCTCCGTTAAACAATAGGCCGCAACAGCTTTCTCTTCGTTAATCTGACCAAAGAAACGACTTTGCTGCTCTTCATTTGCTGCCAACAACAGTGGTGTAAGTGCTAGTGTGTTCGCATCAATACAGATTCCAATTCCGATACAAGCAGCACCAAGTTCTTCAGAGGTCAACGCACCTTCGAATATGTTATAACCATTACCTCCGAATTTCTTTGGCATTGGTCCGTTCATAATTCCATCGCTGTATGCTTGCTTAACAACTTCCCACGGAAACTCTGAGAGCTTGTCATACTTTAAAGCATTGGGGCGAATAATCCTGTCGGAAAAATCGCGATACTTTTCAATGAGTGCCTGCTGTTCATTAGTTAAAGAAAAATCAACCATAGTGTGTCTTTTAAGTTTATTATCTAGTTATCACCCAATTAAATATCGGGCTGCTAAAAATAACAAATAATAGCACAACTAAAATGACATTCAACTGCTATTCCGTAAATTCTTAAATAATTATTTGTAATTCTACCGATAAGAATAACTTCTTTTTAAACTACTCCTAGCTCTAAAACTCGAATCTAATCTAGCGTTTTACTATTTTTCGAACCGCGGATTGCTTGTTACTCATAAGATGTAAATAATAGACGCCTGACTGGAATTGACCGAAATCCATTTGATAGGTTTCTCCTGCATGATTAATCTCAGCAGCTAACAGTAATTTTCCATCACAACTATAAATGGAATAATGCAGCACTCCAGCGTTAAGCAGATTTACATTTAACAGGTCATTTATTGGATTTGGATAAAGGCCCACTAATTGCACTTCCTGCTCCTGAACATTGCTATATCCCTCCACGAGATAATCTTCTGTGAAAACGCAATTATTAGCGTCAACCAGGGTAAGCGAATAGCTACCCGCTAGCGGCACTTGCAACAGTGTCACCGTTTCTCCCGTCGACCAGAGATAATCATAAGGAGGCGTACCTCCACTAATTTGAGGATTTATTTCGCCTGGCAAAGTTGCACTTTGCACATCAGTTATCACAGGGTTTGAATGAAGCGAATCAGGCTCAATAATA
>JBFHES010000012.1:0-39105 GCA_041584015.1 Bacteroidales bacterium | reverse complement strand
GTCATCCTGATACGTTAAAAAACTGCCTTGAAAGTGATACGATTCTTACGAAAGGAGTGCCCGAAGGAACTTTTAAATCATATCGATGTAAAAACCAGATGTGGGATATTGTTACGCCAATAATGGTTGGTGGCAAGCATGTGGGAAATGTTTTTATGGGTCAGTATATGTTACATGACGAGGTGCCGGATATTGAGTTATACCGTAAGCAAGCCAGAAAATATGGTTTTGATGAGGAAAAATACATTGCTGCTCTTAACAAGGTTCCTCGTTTTACAAAAGAAACCATAGACGCTGGCATGCGTTTTTATTCCAAACTCGCAGCAATTATTTCAGAAATGAGTTTTAGTGCCATTCAACAGACCAGATTGATGGCATTGCAGAAAAGTGCAGAAGAAGAGTTAGTTCAGTATCAACTGAATCTCGAAAAATTGGTTGAATCAAGAACAGAAGAGTTAATGCAAAAAAATAAGGAATTGAACGAGTTTAACAACCTTTTTGTTGGTAGAGAATTTAGAATAAAAGAATTGAAGGACCAGCTGAAGGATCTGAAAGAGCATATTGCGAAGCTTGAGAATCGATCCTAATGAAGCAGTCACTTTAAAACCTTCGTCTCTGTTGATCCTTTAGCTTGATTCTGAAAAAATGACGTGTCCCTTTTTAAGCATCACTTTCGGAACCATCACAAATTTTCGTCCTTCCTCTTTGCTTACCTGCTTAAGAAAATCGCAATGAAGACAGTGTATTAGGTTTTTAGCATAGGAGCCTGGGATTTCTTTTTCGCAGAAGGTTCCTGCAACTAGCCAACAACATCGTCCTGCAAATTCTCCCTCGTTGGAGCCATCTACTTCCGATGGCAAGGCTGCCGGACAAACTCCAAGTTCTTTTTCATTGGTTCCGCCTGGTTCTCTACCGCATTTCTTATACTCCCAGCAGTTTAATTTTGGTTCACCCATTTTGATGTTTTTACTATCGGTAAGTGTACGTTAGCGGACTTTATTTGTTACAAGGTTTTGAGTAATACTAACTATTATTTGTTCCTAATCTCATTAAATGCTAATAAAACCATTAGCATGTGTTACAATTTTCAAAAACCATCGTATCTTTGAAACGCGAACATAGTTATAGGGTTTCCCGGAATTTCCCAAGATTAGAATAGATCTTAAAAATACTGGGCAGTGAGATCAGGTGGAAGTCCTGTAACCTTTTCTATCACTTTCGGGTGTTATAACTGTGTTCGCACCACACTGCCTTATTTTATTAATCTGTAAAGCGAACACAGTTATGAAAAATGAAAAGCTAAAGTCCACGATCGTGGCACGCATGAACAACATTGATTTGGTTGTAATTGAGGATGGTGAAAAGTATGTAGCCATAGAACCTATTTGTAAGCTACTTGGAATTGCTCCGCAGGAAGAACTTGAAAGCATGAAAAAGGACCTTGCATTGAATGCTGAAATTAGGTTGGTTTCTTATACTGACCAGGTAGGTAAATTAGTTGAAATGGAGGTCATCTCGTACAAGTATGTATTGGGATGGTTGTATGGTCTGAATGTCGATGCTCAGTTTAAGGATACTCAGCTCGAGTGTTATTCAGCTTTTTGGAATCATATAACTGAATACACGGCCTTTTTAAAAGAAAAGGAAAAACTAATCTCTGAAAAGCTAGCTGTAGTTGAACTGAAAGAACTGGACTTTCAAAATGCCAAGGATATGCTGTTAGAGGCTAAGGCTGATTTGAGCATGGCCCGGAATTTAACATTTTATAAACATTTAGAAGGGTAACTACTTTATTTAACTGGCGTAAAATGGTGGATCGTTTTTGGGGGATCATCAACATTTACTTGGTGTGGTTTTTTTTGGAGCCACTCTTTTGGATTAGACTAAGAGACATCTTATAATATATTATTCATCAATTGAAAAATAGTTATGTCAGATACAATTCTAAAAATATGGGAAGATCGTACTGAGAAGCTAAGCCTGTATGAAGAAATAATAACCCTTGAAAATGCCATCCGCATCATCAGTATAAACGGAATAGGAATCTTTAGCGAACGAGAGTATCAAACAACATTATATTCATTGTTTCTAATGAAGGATCAGGCACACGCAAAATTACAACCTAAGTAGTTAGAGGTTATTTCCAAAGAGGGTCATCTGGTCGATGATTCTCTTTTTTGATACATGTACATAGACCATAGTGTTTATTATTGAACTGTGACCAAGTAATTTCTGAAGCACTTCAACAGATCCACCTTTCTCTAGGAACAATGTTGCAAAGGTATGTCTTCCACTATGAAAAGTAACCGTTTTTTTAATATTGACATAGTCCATGATATCCTTTAGACATCTATTGATATGTGGATTAGAAATTCTGTCAAAGATAAATCCACTAATTCTTTGAGGTGCCTGGTCTCTTATTAACTCTAATGCAAAAGGCGTTAATGGCATATCAATGTTAAGTGATTTTGCATGTAGGGTTTTTTGCGGTATAAAAGATAACACTCCATTGTAAATCCCTTCGTGACGGATCCTGAAAATATCAGATATTCGCACTCCTGTTACACAGGCGAATAGAAATAGGCGTAAGACTTTATGCAAGTTTGGACTGAATTGTTCCTGGCGATAGAAATAGATTAATTTATTTACCTCAGTAGAAGTCAAATTGATTTTATCTACTTTTTGCCTGCTAAGCTTTTTAAGACCAAATGGATTTTGTTTAATGATTTCTTTTCTGACAGCCATCTCAAGATAGCTTTTAAATATTTTAAGATTGTTAACTCTTGTATTCGTCTTGTTGCCCAGCTTTAATTTTAAATATTTGTCAAATGAATTAATGAACTCTAAATTAATTTCGGAAAACATCAGTTGAGATTTGAACTCTTTTAATTTACCTAATACAGCATTATGCTTTTTAATTGTAGCAATTGAACTTATTCCTTTTTTGGTTTGAACTGCCTTTTCCATAAAATCATAAAAATCGATGTATGTGGAAAAAATCTTGTACTCTTCACGAATAAGTTCAGGTGTAATTTCTTTGAATTGCAAGCGATATCTTTTTAATATCTCAGTACAGCGTGCCAGACTGCTCTTGATCTGAAGATTCTTGTCTTTATAGTCTGGATCTGAAGCCAAGACTTGATTCTTTGTATGACTCCATGCGTTTGACTTAACTTTCACATTTGTAGGTAATAACACTCTTTTTTGCATCAGGTATAATCTGATGTAAACAGGTGTCTCTCCAGAATTTAATTTGTAATTGGCTTTTATATAGGGCGTTAAGGTATTCATAATACACTGGGACGTATTTGTGACTATATATAACTTAAAAGAACCGTAATTAACTGATATTCAAATGTGCTGGAATGCTTAACTACAACGCAAAAAGCCCACTTTGCAGTGGGCTTTTCTTTCTTAGGCGTGGTGCCACCAAGAATCGAACTAGGGACACACGGATTTTCAGTCCGTTGCTCTACCAACTGAGCTATGGCACCCTTGCGTTAAGCGGTTGCAAAAGTAAGAAAGAATATTAAAATCAAAAAGAATTATCGAAGAAAATGAAAGAAAAATGTACTTTTTTTAATTCATGGAAATTGTGCGGATTGATAACTGTTATTTAACTTCTTGTTTATGAGAGGTCTTGATGCTACTGGCTTTTAGTGCTTTTTTTAGTGTGCTGTTGTACGTGTTTGCAAAAAATGTAGCACTATTTATCTCTTGACTTTAATATGATAAAGCCATCATGGTTCAGATGAACTTCGTATTACATCTGCAGGATGTTGCCCTCGGTCTCAGGTTTCTTGCCAATTAAATCATGCGAATTATTATATCTTTGCTGCCCAATTTTTATATAATGGATTATCAAGTACATACACTCGCAAATGGGATTCGACTTGTGCATAAACAAGTAGCAAATGCTGTTGCTCATTGCGGTTTGATTGTTAACACAGGATCGCGTGATGAAAAAGAGCAGGAGCAGGGTATGGCTCATTTTATTGAGCATGTTATTTTTAAAGGCACTAAAAAGCGAAAGGCATATCATATCATTAGCCGATTAGAGGATGTAGGCGGCGACCTTAACGCCTATACAGCGAGGGAAGAAACTTGTATCTATGCATCTTTTCTGAATGAGTTTTATGGTAGAACCATAGAGCTGTTTAGCGATATTGCTTTCAATTCGGTTTTTCCGTCAAAGGAACTGGAGAAGGAGAAGGAAGTAATTCTTGATGAAATCAACTCCTATCTGGATACACCTTCGGAACAAATATTCGACGATTTTGAAGAGCTGGTCTTTAAGGGCCATCCGCTAGGTAGGAATATTCTGGGAACACCTGCTGGCATTCGTAAATTTAAACAAGCGGATGTAAAGCAGTTTATTGCTACTAATTATTATACCACTGAAATGGTGCTGTGTTCTGTTGGTAATATCTCATTTAAGAAACTGGTTCATGTGTTTGAAAAGTATTTTAGTCATGTACCACTAAAAGCGCGCAGCACCAAACGCTTAGCTTTTAATGATTACACACCAATAATCAAGGAAGTTAAAAAAGATACTTACCAAACACATTGTAATATTGGTAATGTAGCTTACGATGTGCATGATGACAAGCGAACGGGCTTATTTTTATTAAATAATATTCTGGGCGGACCGGGAATGAATTCGCGTTTAAACATGAGTTTGCGTGAAAAGTATGGTTACGCTTATAACATTGAGTCGCATTACACGCCATTTACCGATACAGGTTTGGTAAACATTTATTTCGGAACCGATAATGGTTATCACCAGAAGAGTTTGTCGGTAATTATGCGTGAACTCAAACTACTGCAAACAAAAAAGCTCGGAACATTTCAACTGAGTAAAGCTAAGAAACAGCTAATTGGTCAGATGGCTATTGCCAACGAAAGTATGGTTAACCAAATGCTGGCCATGGGTAAAAGCTTTATTGTGTACGATAAGTGCGAAAGCATGGAAGAGGTGAATGCCCGTATAGAAGCTATTAGTGCCGAACAAATTCTTGAAATTGCCAACGAGGTGTATCACGCTGATCAGCTATCGCGCCTGGTTTTTTATTAGTGAAGTTATGTTTGAAACAAGTCCTGAATTAGATAAATACATTAAAGATCATATTGATGATGAAGATCAGCTATTGGCTGAATTGCATCGCGAAACCAATGTGAAGGTTTTTCATCCGCGGCAGTTATCTGGTCATGTACAAGGCAAGTTGTTACAGATGCTATGCAAAATGATTAATCCGATGAAGGTACTCGAGATAGGTACTTTTACAGGTTACTCGGCGCTGTGCATGGCTGCAGGCATGAGTGATAAGGCGCAGTTGCATACCATCGAGGTGAACGATGAATTAGAAGATTTTACCAGATCATTCCTCGATCGATCTGAACATGCACATAAGATAGTTACTCATATTGGCTCAGCTTTAGATATAATTCCAATGCTTGACATGCAATTTGATTTGGTTTTCATTGATGGAAATAAAAGTCAGTATCTGGATTACTACAACCTGGTATTTGATAAAGTGCCGGCAGGTGGATACATAATCGCAGATAATATTTTATGGGATGGTAAAGTGGTACTCCCGAAATTAAAGGAGAATGATTATTTTACAAAAGGCATTAAAGAGTTTAACGACTTTGTAAAAGCTGATGAGCGGGTTGAGAAGGTGATTTTTCCAATACGCGATGGCATGATGATGATTAGGAAGAAAGACGTTTAACACAATAAAATCAATGGAAACCTACTCCTGGGGACATACTAGAAGGTTTAATGCTTACTCAAATTACATTAAAAAGGTATTTGGCGAACGGGTGCAAAAGGTAACCATCGATGCCGGCTTTACCTGTCCAAACCGTGATGGTTCGGTAGGTAGTGGTGGTTGTTCTTTTTGCAATAACAATGCATTTAATCCTTCCTATTGTCAGCCTAAGAAAAGTGTCGTTCAGCAAATTGATGAGGGAATTGAGTTTCATGTGGGGCGATACCGAAGGTCGTCAAAATACCTGGCTTATTTTCAAGCATACTCGAATACTTATGCCTCCATTGAGCAATTAAAGGAAATTTATGAACCAGCCCTAAATCATCCTGCCATACATGGTATTGCTATTGGTACGCGCCCGGATTGTGTTGATGAAACCAAGCTTGATTACTTTGCACAACTTGCCAAGAAAACTTATTTAACCATGGAATACGGTATTGAGTCGTGCAACGATGCCACTCTTATCAGGGTGAATAGGGGGCACGATTTTGCAAAATCGGAATGGGCTATTCACGAAACTGCCAGACGAGGCATTCATTGTGCCGGGCACATGATTATTGGTTTGCCCGGAGAATCCAAGAAGCAAATGTTAGCCGGAGCTGATGTGATTTCATCGCTACCGCTCACAAGCATTAAATTTCATCAGTTACAATTGGTGCGAGGAACGCTGATGGAACAGGAGTATAATCAGCAACCTGAGGATTTTCATTTTTTTGAGCTGGATGAATACATCGACTTTATTATCGATTATACTGAGAAGTTAAATCAGGAAATCGTAATTGAACGCTACGCTGGAGAGGCAACACCTGACTATAATATAACACCAATAATGTGGGGACTGCGCTATGATCAGGTTTTAAACCTGCTTGAAAAGCGAATGAAAGAGCGCGATAGCTATCAGGGTAAATATTATAAAAGCTCGAAACAATAGGCGGTTCGTTGTGAAGGCTAAAAAGTGCAAGTAATCTAGTCAGTTGTCGTCTATGCATTTTTAGTAAAGCATGTTACTGGAGGTTACAAAAACATGAAGCATGCAATAATGGTTGATAATTTCGTTTATTTGTAAGCAATAATTGAATTATAAGAGTTTGAAAAATATTACCCATAAGTTTTTTATCAGTGCATGTTTGTCACTCATTTTTCTAATGTTTAGCCTCGGAGCTAAATCGCAAACAACAGCTGCAACAGATAGCGTTCCTGATGAGGATAAGCGCCCCATTATTCAGCTCTCCGGAGTTATTATGAATGATAGTGTTAAGTCGTTGCCCTTTGCAACCATTGCCATTATTAACCGCGATAAAGGAACTGTTTCCGATTTTTGGGGATATTATAGCATTCCTGTTTATGCCGATGATACTATTCAATTTTCATCCGTAGGTTATAAAAAACAAGTTTTTACCATTCCCGAAAATTACGAGGAAGATAACTACGAGTGCAACATTAAACTAATTACCGATACAGTTATGTTGCTGGAGGCGGTTGTATTTCCTTGGAATACCTACGATCAGTTTTTACATGCAGTAGTTGAATTGGAATTACCGGAGGATGATTTGGAGCGGGCGCGTAAAAATATTGCCATTCTTCAGCGTCAGTTAATCTCTAATGAATATCAGGTTGATGCCGGCTTGAACTATAAATATTTCATGGAAGAAAAATATAACCGTGCCTATACTGCCGGACAATACCCGTCGGTTAGCCTTCTGAATCCGCTGGCCTGGGCACAATTCTTCGAAGCCTTACGCAGTGGAATGTTTAAGAGTAAAACCAAAACCTATTAAGACAAGTAGCTCAATTGGAGTCTTGCAATTTGATTTTATAATTGTCTGTTAAGAATTAAGCAGGCGTGCAATAGATCCAATTTTACACTGTTTATATCAGAGATTGTAATCCGACGCGGATTTCTACCTAATTTTAAATTGATCTGATTATTTTTGCACCAATGCATAAAGAATTCAAACTTATTATCATACTGCTTTTTATAGCCGTTTCCAGTTGGGGGCAATCAAAGACGAAAATCTTTGGAACGGTTACCAGCGAAAAGGGAAAGCCAATTGAAGTCGCAACAGTATCCATAAAAGGTACTGAAATGGGAACCACTTGTGGTTTCGATGGACATTACATACTGGATCTTCCGAAAGGTGGGACTTATACAATTTATTACAGTCATACAAGTTACGAGTTCGATTCGCTTGTTGTTAGAATAAAATCAGGGCAGGAGCGCAAAGTTGATGTGCGATTAAAAGCTAAAAATGAGTGGGTGCGCGAGGTGGTCATACGCGACGAAGCTGAACGAGCCAGCAATATTATCCGATTAGATCCAAAAATATTTCACAAGTTTATAAATACCACCGGAAGTTTTGAGGTGGTTTTAAAGTCGCTGCCAGGCGTTGTTTCCAATAACGAGCTTAGTTCACAGTATTCTGTTCGTGGAGGTAATTTCGACGAGAATTTGGTTTATGTAAACGACATCGAAATTTACCGACCGTTTTTAGTTCGCTCTGGTCAGCAGGAAGGATTAAGTTTTGTAAACTCCGATATGGTTTCTTCGGTGTTGTTTTCTGCCGGAGGATTTGAAGCAAAGTATGGCGATAAAATGTCGTCGGTTTTGGATATTAGATATAAGAAGCCGTCGAAATATGGTGGTTCGTTCTCGGGCAGTCTGTTGGGCGGATCGGCTCATGTTGAGGGCTGCTCAGAAGATCATCGGTTTACACACATTACCGGTGCCCGCTATAAAACTTCCAGTTACCTCTTAGGGAGTATGGATGTTCAAGGCGATTATCAGCCCTCGTTCTTCGATTTTCAAACCTACATGACATTTGATGTGAGTACGACTTTCGAAATTGACTTTTTAGGGCATGCATCGCAAAACAGGTATTTGTTTCAGCCGGAAACCAGAGAGACTTCTTTTGGTACCATTCACGAGGCGCTTAAACTCAAAATTTATTTTGAGGGTCAGGAGCTGAAAAAATTTACAACTTTTACTGGAGCCATTGCCACACATTATCGCCCGAATAAGAATCTTAAGTTATCGAATATTATTTCGGTGTTTAGTACACAGGAAGAAGAAACATTTGATATTCTTGGGCAGTACTTTCTTAACGAGCTGGATAATGAATTGGGCTCGGATAACTTGGGAGATAGCTTGATGAACGTGGGTGTTGGCAGCTTTTTAAACCATGCTCGTAACTACCTTGATGCAACAGTTTACAACGCTTATCATAAAGGTTATTACACCAAAGACCGTAATGCCCTGCAATGGGGATTGAAATTACAACACGAGATTTTCTATGATCGAATGAACGAGTGGGAGATGCTGGATTCTGCGGGATACTCCTTGCCGTATTCCGATAGTGGTGTTAACCTTTACAGAACTTTAATTGCAGATACCAGTTTTTCCTCGAATCGGTTAACTGGTTTTTTACAAGATACCTATACGCAAGAATTTGATAGCGCCGAACTTAGTGTGACCGGAGGTGTTCGTTTTAATTATTGGGATTTTAACGGAGATGTTTTAATAAGCCCGCGTTTAAATGTTGCGTTCAAGCCAAACTGGAATCGCGATTTCCTTTTCAGGTTTGCCACCGGTTATTATTATCAGCCTCCTTTCTTCAGAGAAATGAAGGATCTAAATGGAAAAATAAACCCTGATATTGAAGCCCAACAGTCCATACATTTTGTTTTGGGTAGTGATTATAACTTCATGGCCTGGGATCGTCCGTTTAAGTTCGTTTCTGAGCTTTATTACAAAAAGCTGGACAATCTTATCCCTTACGATGTTGACAACGTACGCATCAGGTATTACGGCTCAAACAATGCCACAGGTTATGCCATGGGTGTCGATCTTAAAATTAATGGAGAGTTTGTGCCGGGAGTCGATTCATGGGCGAGTTTGTCGGTGATGTCTACACGCGAATTGGTTGAAGGGCATTTTGTATCTACCAACAAGGATTCGAGTATTAGGGTTGAAGGTACCAGCAATTATATACCACGACCAACCGATCAGTTTTTTACGTTCGGATTGTTCTTCCAGGATTACCTGCCGGGGAATCCGCAATATAAAATGCAGCTTAATTTACTTTATGGATCAGGTTTGCCATTTGGTCCGCCAAATTCATACAAGGCAATTGCGGATTTGCGAATCCCTGCTTATCGAAGAGTTGATATTGGGTTCTCTCGCGTAATTGTTGGCGATGATAAAATTCTTAAAAGTGCTGCACTTAAGTATTTTAAAAGTATTTGGATTGGGCTTGAAGTTTTCAACCTTCTTGATATCAATAATACTGTTTCGCACATTTGGATTACGGATATCAGAAATCAGCAATATGCTGTTCCAAATTACTTAACTGCTCGCCGATTAAATGTAAAACTGGTTGCCCGGTTTTAATTGGTTTCCTTATCAATTTTAGCAAAAAATATTTCAAGAATATGTTTAAAAGAGAAAGAGGGAAGTAGCCGCTTCCCTCTTTTTGAGTTTTCCATGAGAACTTTCTCGCCAGATGATTTAAGACGATCAAATTTGAATTCTAACAACTATACTGGTATTCCTGTAAAAGGTTTCTGTTTTATGTATTTGTTCTTGGAGCAAATAACAGGGCGGCGTCTTTTGGCTTGAAAGTCAGTGATCTAAAATTGAACTTTTTTTAGATTATTTTCCAAAATATTAGGCACGACTTAATGTGCTTTTTTAATTAAGAATAATTCTTCTTGAATCTTAGGAATATCGCTATTCGATTTTTATTTGCTACCTTATTTTTTGCGCAAATGATATAAAACATTAGCATTAGTTTCATGATTTAATTCTTCTAATTTTGCGACAAATCTTTTATATGCAAAAGGAAAAATTAATCGTTTACGGCGCCCTTATTTTATCAATGATATTTTGGAGTTTTTCCTTTGTGTGGTATCAATTGGTATTCGAATTTTACAAGCCGATAACGGTAATTATTCTGCGTTTAAGCATATCGTCTGTTGTCCTTATTACTGTTACTCTGCTTATTGGTAAACTTCAAAAACTTAAGCGCGAACATGTAGTTAAAATGTTGGTGTTGTCTTTGTTTCAGCCCTTCCTCTATTTTTTCGGAGAAAGTTTGGGAATGCAATATGTTACGGCTACAACAGGTGCAGTAATTATATCGATAATACCATTGGTTACACCTATAGCTGCTTATTATTTCATAAAAGAGCGGCTGCGCTTAATGAACTATTTCGGATTGTTTTTTTCATTTACAGGCGTTGCGCTAGTGGTGCTTGAAAATGACTTTACATTGAATGCACCTATCCAGGGAATTATGTATTTGCTGTTGGCGGTTTTGGCTGCTGTTGCTTACTCTGTTTATTTAATCAAATTAACCAACAAGTACAATGTCATCTCCATTATTACCTACCAAAATACCATTGGGATTTTTTACTTTTTACCACTATTCTTAATCTTCGATTACGAACACTTTATCTCCATACCAATCACCATGGATCTGGTTATTCCGATGCTGGAATTAGCGATCTTTGCATCGTCTTTCGCATTCATCCTGTTTACCTATGGAATTCAAAAAATTGGGATTTCAAAGGCCAATACCTTCTCTAACCTGATTCCGGTATTTACAGCAATTTATGCTTATTACAGATTAGGAGATGAGCTTGATATGCAAAAGATTGTTGGCGTTTTCGTTGTAATGGGAGGTTTGTTTTTATCACAATATAATCCGGGAGTAAGAAATGGACGATAAGCTGAAGGAGATGCTGCTTAGGGCAGAAGAGGAACAAATTGAAAACAAGAAATTTCTGCAACGCCTAAAAAAGAAAAGACCAAAGAATTTGGATGTTGTAATTCATGGTTTGCACGATGATGTTTTTGAGGAGATTGATTGTTTAGATTGTGCCAACTGTTGCAAAACTCTTGGTCCGCGATTGATTGAAAAGGACATTGAACGGATTGCTAAGTTGTTTCGAAAAAAAAGTGCTGCAATTATTAGTGAATATTTACGCGTTGATGAGGATGGTGACTATGTGTTCAGACAAATGCCATGTCCGTTTTTAATGGACGATAATTATTGTATGATATACGAAAGCCGACCAAGGGCATGCAGGGAATATCCGCATACAGAGCAGCGCAAAATTTATCAGATATTAGACATTACTCAGAAAAATACATTGATTTGTCCAGCTGTTTCCGAAATAGTTGAACGTGCAAAAGGCGAATTTTAAGGAATTAAATTCCGCATTTTTTCAATCAAAAGGTTTCTTCTAATCGGCTTAGAAATGTAATCGGTAAAGCCTTGATTCAAACATTTTATTTCTTCTTCCTGACTCACAAATGCAGTTTGTGCAATAACCGGAACATGTTCGTTTATTTTACGAATTTCAGCAGTGGCCTCATAACCGTTTAATAGGGGCAGGTTTATATCCATTAATATAATATCGAAGCTTGGGTCGGCTTTAAATGTATCTACGGCTTCCATTCCATCCTGTGCCCAGGTTATTTCTATATTAGTTTTCTGTAAAGCTTTTTTCAAAAACAGGAAGTTCGAGTCAACATCTTCTACAATCAGCAATCGCTTTTTTGTCCATTCTGGAATTTCACTTTTTGTGGCTGTTGGTGCTTCTGTTACAACGGGTTTTTGTGCTTCATCTTTTTCGAACTTAGAAAGCGTGAAGAAAAAAGTCGTTCCTTTTTTAGGTTCCGATTCTAGCCAAATTTTTTCGCCTGCCAATTCGAGCAAGCCTTTTGCAATGGAAAGTCCCACGCCAGTTCCACCAGCTTGTCTGGTGTTGGATCCATCAACTTGTCTGAAATATTGAAAGATTGTTTCTTGTAAATCTTTCTCAATACCAATACCGGTATCTTTAACATAAACTACAATTCGCTCCTTGTCACCTTGTTCAACCCGATGTTCATATCCGAGTTCTATGCTACCCGTATGTGTAAACTTTATGGCATTTTCTATAAGAACAGATATAATCTGCTTCATGCGCTGCTGGTCAATAATAACATCGGTATTTTTGCCAAAAGGATATCTTGTTGTCAGGTTGATCTTCTTCAGATTTAGAATCTCGTCGTTCTGGAAATCCAACAAACAGCTGTTTAATAGATCGTTTAGATTGTGTTTGTTTTCGTGTAGTTCTAATTCACCAGATCCAAGTTTTGAAATGTCAATCAAATCTTCAATAATTTTCAGCAATTGTCTTCCATTACGTTGAATCATTCCAACATAATCGCCACGTTCCTCTTGCTCAATGGTGTTATCGGCAATCATATCAGACAAACCAATAATGGCATTCATTGGTGTTCGAATTTCATGCGATAAGTTAGCGAGAAATGCCGTTTTCAGATTGTCAGATTCTTCGGCTTTTATTTTTGCATTAATGAGCTCGAGCTCTGTTTGTTTACGTCTGGTAATGTCCCTAATTACAGCAACCACATTATTATGTTCATTTAACTGCATTGCCGATAGCGATAATTCAATGGCAATTGTTTCTCCATCTTTTGTGGTAGCAGTAAAATCAATATTGTGTTTTAGGTTTGATGTGTCAATATTATGAAGTTGCGACTCAATAAGCTGAAAGAGTGTTGGTTCTCCTTTCTTCTCGTTAAAGAGACTTGTAAAGCCAATACCTTTAATTTCTTCAAGTGAATAGCCAAAAATCCTGTCGGCACTTTTATTCCAGAATGTTATTTCCTGGAATTCATCGAACACAATAATTGCATCGCTTGCTGATGAGGTAATCTTATGAAGTTTCTCCTCGTTTTCAATTAATGATTGCTGTGCTGATTTTTTCTCGGTTACATCCTGCAAACTGCAAATCATCCCATCAAAAACACCATCGGCAAATTGCGGAATAAACCAGCACGAAATATAAGTTGTTTTATCGCCATTAAAATCAAACTCCGTTTCAAACTGAACCGGTAATAATTGATTTCTTGAGTGATGGTAGAATGGTAATATTTTGTCGGTAATTGACTTAGGGAAATCCTCAATAAGGTTTTGACCAATGATTGGCTTGTCATCAAAATTAAAGAATTCTTCGGCTCTTGAATTAATAAACTTTACGTTAGCATCCTTATCCGATACGCATATAATTTCCTTTACTTCTTCAAGAATATTTTCGTAGAAATTTTTTGTTTTCAGAATTGTTTCCTCTGCTTGGTGCGATTCAGTCAGGTCGTTATAAACGGCAACTACCTCACCAGAGGGAAGTTTAAAAAGGTAGTTTTCTACCCATATTTGAATCCTGTCGTCGATATAGCTTCTTAAGGGAACAAACATTGGCTTTTCTGTGGCCCACACTTCCTTAAGTGCATCGAAAATACCACTCTCACGAATACCCGGATACACATCAGTTAATAGTTCTCCGGTTATATCTTCATCTTGGTGGTTACCAATTTTTAGTCCTGCCTTATTAATATCAACAAACTTAAAATTGTTACCATTAGACACTACCTCGTAAACAGCAACACCATTGGTCATGTTGGAGAAAAGCTCTTTATATAGAATGTCGTTATTCTGATCCGGAGCAAACTTTACATTTTGCAACTGGGTGCTTTTAACTTGAAAAATATAGCCATGAATCTTTGTTGATCCGTTTAAAATAGGTGTACAAGCAAGCGTAGAAAGGAGCGCCTTGCCTGATTTTGCTTTCAATAAAATTTCGCCATTCCACTTATTTCCTTCTATAATTTCTTGTTTTATTGTATGAAAAACAGAGCAGTTTGCGCCAGAGAAAAGAATGTTATGATAAGCAATTCCGTTTGCTTCGCCATTCGCATATTGAAATAGCATTTGAGCTGCGGCATTTAAGAAATCGATATTGAAATCAGCATTGGTAACAATCACCGGATCTGGTAAATTATCCAGTAACATGTGATCGGTGCTTTTGCTTGTTTGTTCTTTTTTAAGGTTAATCCAGCTCATAAGGGCGTTTGATAAAGGTTGATATACGGCGGGATCGTTGTTAGGTTTTGTGACTTAAGCTAAAATTGAATAATAGTTTGATAATATTTGGTTAACGCTGGATTTAACCTGATGAATGGAGAAAATGACTTGATTAACCTCTCTGAAGAATTGCTGGGATTGCTTATTAGATAAGCTACTTTAGCCTTAAAATATAAGATAGTAGTAGACTTTCCGTTTAGCTATGAACATCATAGTGAATTGCCTGTTATGATGCCATAATTTAACCCAATAAAAGCCTTAATTTTACATGTCCTGATCAACAATGATTTAGACAATTTGAAAGGCAACAAATTATTATTAGGAAATAAAAGAAAATAAATCAATAGCTATGAAAGAAGTACTGAAGAGACTTGGTATTAACGAAGTAAATAATGGTGTAAGTACCGGCGCCCAATGGATTGAAACAACAGGAGCTGAAACAGTTTCAACGTCACCAATCGATGGTAAAGCCATTGGTAGCGTGAAAAATGCTACCATTGAAGATTATGAAATGGTGGTTGAAAAATCGCAGGAAGCATTTAAAATTTGGCGTACATGGCCAGCTCCGAAACGTGGAGAGATTGTTCGTCAGATAGGAGATGCTTTACGAGAAAGAAAGGAAGATCTGGGATATTTGGTATCACTTGAGATGGGAAAAATTTATCAGGAAGGTCTTGGCGAAGTTCAGGAGATGATTGATATTTGTGATTTTGCAGTGGGACAGTCTCGCTTGTTGAATGGTTTTACAATGCACTCGGAGCGCGAAGAGCATAGGATGTATGATCAGTACCAACCCATTGGTATAGTTGGATTGATTACGTCTTTTAATTTTCCAGTGGCCGTTTGGGCCTGGAACAGTATGATTGCTGCCATTGCGGGCGATGTGGTTATATGGAAACCAAGCTCGAAAACACCTTTAAGCGCAATTGCTACTCAAAATATTATTCAGGATGTATTACGACGGAATGAATTACCGGAAGGTGTATTTAATCTAATTGTTGCAAAGTCATCGGTATTGGGCGATAATTTCGCTGCCGATAGACGCATTGCATTAATGTCGGTAACCGGATCAACAGCAGTTGGAAAACGTGTAGGCGGAATTGTTGGTCAGCGTTTAGGAAAATCAATACTTGAGCTTGGAGGAAACAATGCGGTTACAATTGCCCCAAGTGCAAACTTAGAAATGGCGCTTAGGTCGGTTGTGTTTGGAGCAGTAGGAACAGGTGGTCAACGATGTACATCAACACGCAGGTTGATTATTCATGAAACGATGTATCCGAGGGTTGTAGAGAAATTGCTGGTTGCCTATAAGAGTGTTGCCGAAAAGATTGGAAACCCGCTGAATGAAAATACCTTGGTTGGTCCGCTCATCGATGGTATTTCTGTTGGTATGTTTCAGAATGCGGTTGCCAAAGCCAAAGAAGAAGGTGGTAAGGTACTGTTTGGCGGCGAAGTGTTAAGTGGTGAAGGATATGAGTCTGGAAATTATGTAGTGCCGGCAATTATTGAAGCCAAGAATGAATATGAAATTGTTCAGGAAGAAACATTTGCCCCGATTTTATACTTGATTAAGTATCGAACCATTGAAGATGCTATTGCTTTAAACAATGGTGTTCCTCAAGGATTATCGTCGGCTATCTTTACTGAAAATATACGCGAATCGGAAAAGTTCTTGAGCGAAACAGGTTCCGACTGTGGTATTGCAAATGTAAATATTGGAACTTCGGGTGCCGAGATTGGTGGCGCCTTTGGAGGAGAAAAAGATACAGGCGGTGGTCGTGAGGCAGGATCCGATTCTTGGAAATTATTTATGCGTAGACAAACCAATACAATAAACTATAGTAGCGACTTGCCGCTAGCGCAGGGAATTCGTTTCGAGTTTTAGTATGAAAGCAAAAAGCCTATAAAGAGAACGGCCTCTTCAAATAATTGAAGAGGCCGTTTATTTTGTAAAGAAAAATAATTTCTAAACGTGTCCTTGTGCGATCATTGCATCAGCAACTTTTACAAAACCACCAACGTTAGCACCTTTTACATAATCAATCTTATCACCTTCAGTACCATACTCAACGCATGTATCGTGAATGTCTTTCATGATTGCTTTTAATTTCTCGTCTACCTCTTCAGCAGTCCAGTTGTATCTCATTGAGTTTTGGCTCATTTCTAAACCAGAAACAGCAACACCACCAGCATTTACTGCTTTACCAGGTCCGAATAAAACACCAGCTTCGTAACACATTGGAGCAACTTCTGCTTCACAACCCATGTTAGATGCTTCAGCAATAATTTTACAACCTGAATCGATCAATTGCTTAGCTTCTGCTGCGTTCATTTCGTTCTGAATAGCACAAGGGATAGCGATATCAACTTTTACTTCCCAAGGACGCTTACCAGCAAAGAACTGAGCTCCATCAAATTCCTGTACATATGGCTCAACGATATCGTTGTTAGAAGCACGTAGCTCTAATAGATATTCAACTTTCTCACCAGTGATTCCGTTTGGATCGTAAACATATCCGTCAGGACCAGAAATGGTAACAACTTTAGCGCCTAATTCTTCAAGTTTAATAGCAGCACCCCAAGTTACGTTACCGAAACCTGATAGAGAAACTGTTTTACCTTTAAGATTGTCGCCCATTGTTTTCAACATCTCAACAACATAATAAACAGCACCGAAACCAGTTGCTTCTGGACGAAGTTTTGATCCACCCCATTCCATTCCTTTACCAGTTAAAACACCAGTAAATTCATTTCTGATTCTCTTGTATTGTCCGAATAAGAAACCAATCTCACGGCCACCAACACCTATATCACCAGCAGGTACGTCAGTGTTTGGTCCAATATGACGTGAAAGTTCAGTCATAAAGCTCTGGCAGAAACGCATGATTTCGTTATCACTTTTTCCCTTAGGGTTAAAGTCAGATCCACCTTTACCACCGCCCATAGGGAGTGTAGTAAGAGAGTTCTTAAATGTTTGTTCGAAACCTAAGAATTTAAGTCCACCTAAAGTAACACTTGGGTGAAATCGTAAACCACCTTTGTAAGGTCCGATAGCACTATTGAATTCAACGCGGTATCCACGGTTAATTTGTACTTCTCCCTGGTCATCAATCCAAGGAACTCTGAACATAATTACGCGCTCAGGCTCTACCATTTTCTCAAGAATCTTGTTTTCCTTATATCTAGGATTTTCTTCAACAAATGGGATAAGTTTTTCAACTACTTCCTGAACTGCTTGGATAAATTCGCCTTCACCTGGGTTCTTGGCGATTACCTTATCCATAAACTCTTTTACTTTTGTATCCATAGCTTAACTATTTTTAAAGCTTAATAACAAGTTTTCTGTTAATATTTCCATAGCAAAAATATAGTTTTTAAGTAAGCTCCAATTCATTTTAAATAAAAATCTGTTAAAAATAGCAGAATGTAAATTTCAGATAATTAAGTGTTTAGCTAAGTCCTCTTTGTGTTAAAAAACACTACCTGACAATCATCATTAAATTGACTCTCTCTTGAGGGTCGATTTTGCATCGAATTAGCTACTGCTACTAAATTCCGCTTCTGAATCCACATTTTAAGTCTACTTTTGTAGAAGATAAAAACCCATAAAGAATGATAGATTTTCCTAATGCCAAAATTAACCTGGGCCTTAATATTATTGAGCGCAGAGATGATGGTTTTCATAATATAGAGTCGATACTTTATCCCATCGGGTTGAACGATGTGCTTGAAGTTGTTCCTCAAACCAATACTGTTGACTTTGAATTGTCATGCTCAGGTCGTGCCTTGAATATTGACCCAAAGCAAAATTTGATTTACAAAGCTTACCAATTATTAAGTGCAGATTTCAAGCTGCCTGCGGTTAAAGTCCATTTACACAAGAGTATACCGTTTGGTGCCGGACTTGGTGGAGGTTCGGCAGATGCTAGTTTTATGCTTTCATTGTTAAATAGAGAGTTTGAATTGAACTTAACCAATCAACAGTTATCAAGCTATGCTCAAAAGATTGGCAGCGATTGTGCTTTTTTTATAGCTAACCAAGCTGCATTTGCATTTGCTAAAGGTGATGAGTTAAAACTGGTTGATTTGGATTTAAAAGGCTTGCATCTTGTGGTGGTTTATCCGCAAATATTAATTAGTACCAAAGAGGCATACGCCAATATTAAGTACAATCAGAAAGGTGCTGATTTGCTTGAAAGTATTAAAAGACCAGTGAGGGAGTGGAAGCAATTATTGAAGAATGATTTTGAGAGCAGTTTGTTTAAAAAGTATCCTGAGATTGCAGGCATAAAGCAACGACTTTATAAGATGGGTGCTGTCTTTGCATCGCTATCCGGAAGCGGAAGTGCGGTTTTTGGATTGTTTGAAGTGAAGCCCCAGTTGAATAACTTTTTTGAGGACTGTTTTGTGTGGGAGGAATTATTGTAAAGCATAGTTTGTTTTAAAAAGATTGGCGCATACACTTTAGCGCATAAAAAAAGGGATTCCAATTATTGGAATCCCTTTTACTATATTTTCAGAAATCGATGCTTATTCGAATTCAATCATTACAAAACTCTTCGGAATTGTTTGACCTTCTTCTACATTGATTTTTTTGATTTTTCCAGACATAGGTGCTTCGATTCTATTTCTCATTTTCATGGCTTCTAGAATCATAATTCTTGTTCCTTGTTTTACCACCTGGCCTTCTTTGATATAAAGCTTATAAATGGTGCCCGGAATGTAGGACATCAATTTTTTAGGATCAGCCGGTTCCCATTTCTTGCGATTCTCAAAAGCTTCAGAAAGATTGGTTTTGTACTTTGTACCATCAATTATCAGCGATTTAAATCTCGGCTTTTTTTCTTTGTCTTGATTCTTTTCCATTAGATCAACATTAGGTTAAATAATCATTTTAACTAATCAACTTATTGTTGATTAAAATGGTGGAATCCCGTGCTTCTTACGTGGACGTTCAGCTACCTTATGAGCAGATACTTCGATTGCATGAAGAATGTGGTTTCTTGTCTCTTCAGGTTCAATTACCGCATCAACATATCCTCTGGATGCTGCTACATATGGATTAGCAAATTTGTCTTTGTATTCTTTAATTTTTGCTTGTCTCATTTTCTCAGGATCTTCGGCTGCCATAATTTCCTTACGGAAAATAATGTTGGCTGCACCTTCAGGTCCCATTACTGCAATTTCTGCACTTGGCCATGCAAACACGAAATCGGCACGCAAGTGACGAGAGTTCATGGCAATGTAACCACCACCATAAGCCTTACGAAGGATTACTGTAATTTTTGGTACAGTAGCTTCGCTATAAGCATAAAGAACTTTTGCACCATGTCGGATTACACCGGCATGTTCCTGATCAACTCCCGGAAGGTAACCCGGAAGGTCAACTAGCGTTACTAAAGGAATGCTAAATGCATCGCAATAACGAATGAAACGTGCTGCTTTGTTTGATGAATCTACATCGAGTACACCGGCCAAAACGAGCGGCTGGTTGGCAACAAAACCAATTGTTTCGCCATTCATCCTCCCAAAACCAATAACAATGTTTTGAGCCCAGTTTTCCTGAATTTCAAAGAAATCAGAATTATCCGTAATGGCCTTAATCATGTTTCTTACATCATAAGGTTGTTTTGGATCACCCGGAACTATTTCTTCAATTTTAAATTCACGCTTTGGCTTTTTCGCTGGGAATGGTTTTGCTTTGGTATCGTTGTTCCACGGTATGTATGTGATCAACTTCTTTATCTGGTCGAAGCATTCTGCTTCGCTTTCAGCATAGAAGTGGGCATTACCTGTTTTTGTGGCATGTACCTTTGCTCCACCAAGCTCTTCCATTGATATTTCTTCACCAAGAACCGTTTTAATTACTTCCGGTCCGGTAATAAACATTTTGGAAATTTTCTCAACTGTAAATACAAAATCAGTTAAAGCTGGAGAATAAACTGCGCCACCGGCGCAAGGTCCAAGAATAACTGAAATTTGAGGAATTACACCAGATGCTAATGTGTTTCTCCAGAAAATCTCGCCATAACCAGCAAGCGAGTTTACACCTTCTTGTACACGCGCACCACCTGAATCGTTGATTCCAATTAACGGAACGCGCATTTTCATGGCGTGATCCATAATTTTAGTAATCTTTCGGGCGTGCATTAAACCAAGTGATCCACCGGCAACGGTAAAGTCCTGGGCGTAAATACAGATTGGAGCTCCATAAATTCTTCCGGTTCCGATAATTACACCGTCACCATGAAGTGTCTTTTTGTCCATATCGAAGTCGCGTGCTTCGTGTGCAGCAAATAAATCATACTCCTGGAAAGACTCTTTATCAAGAAGTGCAATAACACGTTCGCGGGCAGTCATCTTTCCCATTGCGACTTGTTTGTCAATCGCCTTCTGACCTCCTCCGAGTATTACCTCTTCTTTTTTCTTTTGTAGCTCTTTAATCTTTCGTTTTAACGACATAAGATTTTATTTTAGTTAAATAAAAAAAACACAACCGTGTAATGAAACATGGCTATGTTGACTAAAAATGGTTGTCAAAAGTATTAATATTTTTCAGGATACCCCCTTATAGATAAAATGTTCTGAAATATACTTTTGTGCCCCGATTTTTTCCCTAAACAAATATAAATGTTTACAGTTTATAAACAAACTTTAATTATGAACAATAGGCTGTATTGTAGGGTTGGTAAGGCCTGTAATGGTTCACTTAAAGCATGGCAAGAAAATCATCTTCGCTTATAATAGGAATGTTCAGTTTCTCTGCTTTCTGCAACTTAGCCGGTCCAATTTTATCTCCAGCCAATAAATAACTCGTTTTTGCAGAGATTGAACCTAGATTTTTACCGCCATTTTTTTCAATCATTTCTTTCAATTGATCGCGCGAGTGTTTTTCGAATGTGCCGGAAATTACAATGGATAAGCCTGCAAGTTTTTCTGAAATATCTTCATCACTTAAATCTAATTCGAATTGAAGACCGTGTGATTTAAGCTGATTGATAATATCAATATTCAATGGATTTGCTGCGTAGCTTAAAAATCCATTTGCAATTCTTTCTCCAATCTCATCAACTTCAATTAGCTCTTCAAATGTTGCGTTAAGCAGGTTGTCCATTGACTTGAAATAGTTGGCTAATTTTTTCGCCACTGTTTCGCCAATGTATCTGATTCCCATTGCAAATAGCACCTTTTGAAAAGGAACTTGCTTTGAGGCTTCCAAGCCGGCAATAATATTGCTGGATGACTTTTCGGCAAAACGATCTAATTTAATTAGGTCGTTGTAGGTAAGTTTGTATAAATCTGCAATGTTCTTAATCAAACCTTCATTGAAAAGTAGCTCAACGGTTTCTTCTCCCAAACCATCAATGTTCATTGCTTTTCGTCCTACAAAATGTTCGATCTTACCTTTTAATTGTGGTGGACATCCTGTTTCGTTCGGACAATAATGTGCTGCCTCGCCTTCCTGTCGCTCTAATGGTGTATTGCATTCAGGGCAAAACGCTATGTATTTAAATGGTGTTGAATCCACTTCTCTTGCAGCCTTGTCCACACCAACAATTTTCGGAATAATCTCGCCGCCCTTCTCAACATAAACCATATCGCCCACACGAATGTCGAGCATGTTAATTTGATCGGCATTATGCAGCGAAGCACGCTTTACCGTTGTGCCTGCAAGTTGCACGGGCTCCAGGTTTGCTACTGGTGTTATTGCACCGGTGCGTCCAACCTGAAAATCGACAGACAAGAGTCTGGTTGCAACTTGCTCTGCTTTGAATTTATAAGATATAGCCCATCGCGGCGATTTAGCGGTAAAGCCTAGCTGAGTTTGATGGTTAAGTGCATTTACTTTAATTACAATGCCATCAATATCGAAGGGTAGTTTTTGTCGCTCTTCTTCCCAGTACTCAATAAATTGAATAACATCCTTAATGTCTTTCTTAATTTCAACAATTTCCGGAATTTTAAAGCCCCATTCTTTGGCTTTTTTAAGATTTTCGAAATGAGTGCCAAAAGGTAGTTGATCTCCGGTTATATAATAAAGGTAACAGTCGAGCGGGCGTTTGGCAACCTCGGCAGAGTTGAGCATTTTTAAGGTGCCGGAAGCGGAGTTGCGAGGGTTTGCAAAAGGTTCTAATCCGTTCTCAATCCTGTCCTCATTCATTTTTTTGAAACCAGCGTGTGTCATAAAAATTTCACCACGAATCTCAAAGTGTTTAGGCCAATCGTTGCCATGCAAAATCAGCGGAATGCTTTTAATTGTTTTTACATTATTGGTTACATCATCACCTTTTGTACCATCGCCTCTTGTAACAGCATAAACTAATTTGCCATTTTCATAATTGAGATTAATGGCAGCACCATCATATTTTAATTCACACACATATTCAAAGTCATCACCAATAACTTTGCTAATACGCGTATTAAAATCTTCAAGGTCTTCTGATGAATAAGTATTCCCAAGCGATAGCATTCGATATTTATGTTCAATCTGAACAAAGTCGTTGTTAAGATCGCTACCTACTCTTTGCGAGGGAGAATTGCTGTCAATGAATTCAGGATACTGGTTTTCTAGAGCAATTAGTTCCTGAAGCAGTAAATCGTATTCGAAATCGCTAATTACGGGTTGCGCCAATACATAATACAGGTGATTGTGTTTTTCAATTTCAGTACACAGTATTTGAATTCGATTCTTTGCTTCTCCTTTTTTCATGATATAATTAAAGCTTAAGGTTTGCTTTGGTGTTTGCTGTTAATGCATCTTTGTGCAACATAATGGTCATAGTTTTTAATCTAACATACGATTCTGAGGCATAGAAGTAGCCATTGAGTTCGCTAGAGGTTCCCCATGAATTTTTTACCAGAAAGTAAAGATTATTGTTTTGATCATAGGCATATCCGGTAATATGCATAAGATGATCGTCTGTGGTTTCGAAGTTTTCATAATCCCTTTGTCGCATTTCTTGTGTAACAGACTTCTCTGCAATTGGTTTTATTCGGGCTTCTTGTATAAGTTTAGACCTTTTGCTGTTAGCGGGCATCTTGTCCCATTTGGCCATTTCCAATCCGTCTTGCGACATTTGTACCCGATCCGGAACAATGGCGATTCCATTAGTATGCAAAAATCCGGGAGCGCTTACATCTGCTGCCCATGCAACAGAGTAATTATTATCAAGTGCATGTTTTATTGTAGTTACAAGTTCATCAATTGGTAAATTATAAACCAAACCAGCTGACCAGTTATCAGGAGATTGAAAAACATACCTGGAGTAGAACTCATTTTTTGTAAATGAGGTGATAGGAATATAGTTCTTACTGTCAAGGCCCAGGAAAGCTGCATATTCTAATGAAGATTTTTCGGTGCCTCCTAATTCTATTTTTGCGGGTAGTTCTCCAAAATAGGCATCTAAAATTCCATTATATGCTTTTGTCCAAACCGGTGATAACTTTTTGTTTTTATTTTCCAGCACAGCATCAACAGTAGCCTTTAATACTGCATCTATTTCTCCATGTACATGATTCTCCTCTCCATAGTTTAAGCCTGGGTATGTTTTTTCCGGTGCAATTCCATATCTTGATAATACGTTCATTGCATCCCAACCTTCTGCTCCGGCACTAAAGTTTATTTTACCCATTGTTTGCATGTAATCACGCGCATGATCCAGATAAGCATTTCGCACAATAAACATTTCAGATAAATCGGTTTCAATGTTTTTCATTCGAAGAACTTCGGTCTCCATGAAACTGATGCTGGCAAAGGCCCAGCATGTTCCTGATCTGTTTTGGTTTTTTACAGATGTAGTTTTTACTGCTTTCTTAAGCGTAAGCTGATAGGAGAGTACCGAGTCGATTCTTGTTTCCTGTGCTTGTATTTGATTGCTGATAAACAGCAACAGTGCAAGTAGCGTAAATGAGCGGATATTAAACATTTTTCAGTCTTTAAAGCTATAATTTATACATTTATATATACGTGATAAAATTAACCATTAATTAATTCATCCAGTTCAAGCCATCGAGTTTCTTTTATATCGAGATCATTGATTAATTCTCCAATTCGATTTGACTTTTTATAAAGTTCATCGGGGCTTAAAGTTCCTGAATTGATGAGTTCTTCTAGTTGTTCTTTTTCAGAGTTGAGGTCTGCTATCTCCGATTCGAGTAACTCAAATTCACGTTTGTCTTTAAAGGAAACTTTAAGCTTGGTTTTTTCACGTACAGGTTTAATTTCCTCTGGCGACTTAGTGGTAGTTATTTTCTTAAGTTCTTTTTCCTTTTCCAGAGCTATTTCTCTGTATTGACTATAGTTTCCAGGGAAATCCTTTATCACAGCGTTGCCTTCAAAAACAAAAAGATGATCAACAACTTTATCCATAAAGTATCTGTCGTGCGAAACGATAATTACGCAGCCACTATACTGCTGGAGGTATTCTTCCAGCACGTTCAGCGTCATAATGTCAAGGTCGTTGGTTGGTTCATCAAGAATAAGGAAATTCGGATTTTGCATAAGTACTGTAAGCAAATACAACCTTCTTCTCTCGCCACCACTTAATTTAGAAACATGGTAGAAATGTGTTTCTGGCGGGAATAGAAAGTAGTTTAGAAATTGACTAACCGACATCTTCTTTCCGTCACCCAAAGTCACAACTTCAGCAATCTCTCTAACCACTTCTATAATTCGTTGATTTTCTTTAAACTGGATGCCGTTTTGTTCGTAATAACCATATTTAACAGTTTCTCCTATATCGATTTTTCCTTGATCTGGCTTAATACGGGAGGTTAGTAAATTTAGCAAAGTGGTTTTTCCGCATCCGTTCTTTCCTACGATTCCAATTTTTTCACCTCTTACAAATTTATAATGAAAGTCTTTAATCAGTTCATTATCATCATACTTCTTTGATATGTAGTGAAGCTCAAGAATCTTATTTCCAAGTCTGGAAATTTTCACGTTTAGATTAACTTTATCTTCGTTAATCTTCTGGCTGGCAGTGTCTTTTAATTGATAAAACGACTCAACCCTCGATTTTGACTTGGTGCCTCTTGCCTGAGGCATTCTACGCATCCAGTCAAGTTCTTTACGCATGAGGTTTTTTGCCTTGTCGATATTGGCGTTCATGTTAAGAATGCGCTGCTCTCTTTTTTCAAGAAAATAACTATAGTTTCCTTTATAGCTATACACCGTCATGTCCTCTAATTCAATTATTTCGTTACAAACTCTATCGAGAAAATACCGGTCGTGAGTGACCATGAATAGGGTGCAGTTTGTTGTTTTTAGGTAGTTCTCTAACCACTCAATCATATCCAGATCAAGGTGGTTTGTTGGTTCATCCAGAATAAGTAATTGTGGTTCTGTAATTAGCACGTTAGCCAGTGCTAATCTTTTTTTCTGTCCTCCGGATAAAACACCTACTTTCTGATCAAAATCAGTAATGTTTAAGCGTGACAGGATTTGTTTAATCTTTACTTCAAAATCCCAAGCATTTAAAGCGTCCATTCGCTCTGTTACTTCATCCAGTTTGTCATGTTCATTATGAGCAATAGTTTGCTCATAATTCTTAATGGCTTGCATAATCTCATTCTCCGAATTGTAGATAGCCTCTAGTACCGTATTAGAGTCGTTAAATTCTGGATCCTGAGGTAAATAGGCAATTGATAGGTCGTTTTTTAGAGAGATGTTTCCTTGATCAGGAGTATCGAAGCCTGCAAGGATATTTAATATGGATGTTTTGCCGGCACCGTTCTTTGCAATGAGTGCTATTTTTTGATCTTTGTTTATGTTTATTGAGATGTCTTCGAACAGGATTATATCGCCAATCGACTTAGAAATGTTTTCTGCTTGTAAATAACTTACTGCTTTGCTCACTTTTTTATTGTTTTTTAGACCTCAAAAGTAACTAAATCGGCTTAACTCAAGGTATTTTTTATTGTTGAACGTTATTTAGATTAAAGGTGTATTTGCCCAATGTTTCAATATAGACAAACATTCTAAAAAATTGGAAGTCAAGTGCTGATGGACAGGTGCTTTAGTTGTTCACTGAGAATCAAATTTTGACAGATACTTTTAACTCCATGAAATACGGCCAGAAAAGCCATAAAATGTTGGAAACCCATTGTATTATTGAGTTATATATTATAAATTTGCTTTTTAATATAGGAGTGGAATCTAATAACGTAATTATAAATTAAACTTAGAACTATGAAAAAAGTCTATTACTTTTTGACTGTTGGCTTAGTTTTGATGCTTTTGTTTGGAGCGTCGAATTCATATGGTCAAACAGTTGCGGTAGCATCGGTTTCTGCGCAATGTAATGGTAACGCCAATGGTGCGTTTACATTTGCTGCAAATGGAGGTACCATGAGTGCCATCCAGATTAGCCCGGTTGCCGGAACAACAAGCATCGGCCCGGCTGGGTTGTATGCTCAAATCACAGGGTTGGCCGCGGGAACTTACAACCTGACAGTTACTTTTACCGGCGGATCAACTTATAGTGATGTGTTGGACATTTCTGAACCTGATCCTTTGTTTTTCTCATTGGATTACACTTGGGACTGCGCCAATAGCGAGGTTATTGAGATTTGTGCCTACGATGGCTCAGGTACTCAGTTCGACTTTGGAGGAACAGCTCCATACGATTTTACATGGCTTGACGGCTCGAATCAGCAGGTAGCTGATTTTATTGATGTTAACAGTTTGCCATGTATCAATTCTACTAACACACCATTAGGCTCTTCTACTTGGCTTCCGCTAAACATGAATACCTATGCTGGTGATGTTGAGTTGTATGTTTATGATGACAACAACTGTTTCTATTCTCAAACAAAAGTATTTACACCGCCAGTTATTGGTTATGACATGGTTGTAAATAATGCTTCATGTGTTCCTGGTTCAGATGGTTCTCTTGAAGTGATTAACGTAACAGGCGGATCTGGAATCTATACTTATGCCTGGAGTAACGGTGTTACAACAGCGTTAAATGATAATCTTAATCCTGGTTCTTATACAGTAACTATTACTGATACTTATGGATGTGCATCTGGAAGTATTATGGGAACTATTCCTGAAGCTAACCAGTTACAAATTACTGGCGCTGTAACTAATGTTTCTTGTTTTGGTGGTAATGATGGTGAAATTGTTATTACAGTTTCTGATCCTTCATTAACAGGTCCTGCTCCAACATATTTCTTCCAGTGGGCAGCTACACCGTCAACAAACTATACTGCTCCAATTCCTGATTTTGGATTGGATACACAAAGCGGATTATTTATTGGTACTTATTTCGTAAATGTTAGCGATCCAAATACACAGTGTTTGCAAAGTGCTTCATTCGGAATTACTGAGCCAACTGATCTTGTTGCTGGTTCGGCAAGTGTTGTAGATGAATCTTGCGTTGGTGCTGCTGATGGTTCTGTTATTGGAACTGCTTCAGGTGGCGTACCTCCTTACACATACGAATTAAGATATTCAAACCTTGGTACAGTTCCTGGATTTACTCCTACAACTGATCCTCAATTCGTTAATATTCCTTTCGGATCATATAGAATTTTTATTACTGATGCTAATAACTGTAATGCTGAGTCAGCTGCATTTGTTATCGATCAGCCAGCTGCTATCACATTAACGTCATTCCTTACACAGGTTGACTGTTATGGTAGTGCAACAGGTTCTATTATTATTGCCCCAGGTGGTGGTACACAGCCATATTCATATTTATGGTCAAATGGTGTAGCTGGTCAAAACCTTACTGGCGTTGTTGCAGGAACATATACTGTTACTGTTACCGATGCTAATGGATGTACGGCTATAACAACTGAAACTTTAGTTGATCCTCAGTTATTTACTGTTGGTGTTGATTCAGTTTTCCATAATATTTGTCATGGTGATGAAGTAGGTAGACTTTATACTACTATAACTGGTGGCACTCCTTCTTATACTTGGTCATGGACCGTAGATGGAGCTCCTATTGCAAGTGCAACAGACGATCTTATTAATTTAGGTGCTGGCGATTACTGTTTAACTGTTGTTGACGGTAATGGTTGTCAGGCAACTGTTTGTGAAATCGTAAACGAACCTCCTCCATTAACAATTGAAGGACAGGTTGAGATGATTAGCTGTAATGGCACTTGTGATGGTGAAGTAAAAGAAATAAATGCAACTGGTGGAACTGCACCATACTTATATCAGCTTAACAATAGCTTTGGTGCTGTTTTGGTTCCTTATCAAACTAACGATTTCTTCGATAATCTTTGTGATGGAACTTATAACATTCTTGTAAAAGACGGTGCTGGTTGTATTTCTCCTTATCCAAACTGGACAATTGTTGAGCCAGATGAATTAGAAATTACATTTGTTGATGGTGATGACGTTTCTTGTTTTGCTGCTGCCGATGGTTTTGTTGATATAACAATAACTGGTGGTACATTACCTTACGATATTGAGTGGAGCAACGGTGCAACCACTGCTGATCTATCAAACCTTGGTCCTGGTACATATTCATTAACTGTTACTGATGCTAATGACTGTGTTGATACATATCAATATGTAATTCTTGAGCCTGCTCAATTAACTTTAGTTGGCGTACCTACAGATATTCTTTGTAATGGTGGAACCGACGGTGCAATTGATATTACATTAACTGGAGGAACTGCTCCTTATACATACGCATGGACAAGTGCAAGTGCATTTGTTGAAGATGGAACAACACATGATCTTTCAGCTTTAGTTGCTGATGATTATAGCCTTTTGGTTACCGATGCTAATGGCTGTACTGATAGTGGAATGTGGACTATTTCAGAACCTGCATTATTAGATGTTTCTGTTTTAAGTTTCTCAGATGTTGGTTGTAACTCTGCAAGTGATGGAGCAATTACTATTGCTGTTGCTGGTGGAACACCTGCATACTCTTATGCTTGGGAAGTTGACGGAGCTCCGTTTACAAATTATACCAATGCTGAAGCTTTAATGAATCTTGACGCTGGTACCTATTGTGTTACAATTACTGATGTTAATAATTGTACTGCTATAGTTTGTCAAGAAATCTTACAACCGGTTAGCTTAAGTTTAACAATTACTTCAAATGATATTACTTGTTGTGGTGCCGATGATGGATCTGCAACTGTAGCTGTTACTGGTGGAACTGCCCCATATAGCATATTATGGAATACGGCTGCCACTGGAAATACAATTTCTGGATTATCAGCAGGAACTTATACTGTTGATGTAATTGATGCTAACTCTTGTACTGGAACAGCTTCTGTTACTATTGTTGAGCCTCCATGCTTAAGTGGCACACTTGCTAAAGTTGATGTTACTTGTTTTGGAATGAACGATGGTTCTTTAACTCTAGCTGTAACTGGTGGAACTCCTGCTTATTCATATAACTGGACTGTACCTGCCGGATTCACTGGTGACCCTGAGGTTGATAACCTAATTCCTGGTGATTACTGTGTTACTGTTACAGATGCTAATGGATGTGAGTGGAATGATTGTATTACAATTATGGAGCCTGCTTTATTAGATGGTACATTAACTCATACTGATATTACATGTTGTGGTGCTAATGATGGTACACTTAGTTTAAGTGTAACTGGTGGAACACCAACATATGCATACAATTGGTCAGTTCCTGCAGGATTTACAGGTGACCCAATGATTGACAACCTTGTTCCTGGTGACTACTGTGTTACTGTAACAGACATGAACAATTGTACTTGGAATGCTTGTGTAACTGTAATGGAACCTTTATGTTTAACAGGATCATTAGTTGCAACAGATATTACATGTTATGGTAGTAATGATGGAACACTAACATTAAGTTATAGTGGTGGTACTGCACCTTATACTGTTGGAGCAGCTACTTTAGATGGAAATCCATATGCTGGAACCGTTGATGGTGCTACTAATTTAGCAGCAGGTGAATATTGTGTTACTATTACTGATGCTAATGGATGTATGATTCCATTATGTGCAACAGTTAATGAGCCTGTTGAATTAACTATTGATGCCGTTAAGCAAGACATCTTATGCTTTGGATCTACTGATGGTCATATAACTGTTAGTGTTACAGCTGGTGGAGTTGGAACAATTTCTTACGCATGGACTGTTGCTGGCTTAGCAGAACCTACTTATGATAACATGACCACTATTACAGGTCTGGGTGCTGCCGAATATTGTGTAACAGCTACCGATATTAATGGATGTATGGCTTCAGATTGCGAGACAATCATTGAACCTGTATTATTCGAGATTGATGCGTTAGCAACCGATGTATCATGTTTCGGTTCAACTGATGGATCTATTAGTTTTACAACTACAGGTGGAACCCCTCCTCAGTTTATCTATATGAATGGTATTCTTCAAACACAAAGTTCATTCATAAATATGGCTCCTAATACATATAATATTAATGTATATGACGATAATGGCTGTCTAGCTGACACTTCTCTTGTAATTAATGAACCTGCTTTGGTTGATGTTACAGGTATTGTTACCAACGTAAGTTGTAACTTAGGTGCTGATGGTTCTATCGACGTTACTGTATTAGGCGGTACTGCTCCTTACACATACTCATGGACTGGTTCTTCTACATTTGTTGAAGATGCTTTAACTCATGACTTAAGTATGCTTGCTGCTGGTACTTACACACTAGACATCACTGATGCTAATGGTTGTACTGGTACAGAAACTTTCACAGTAAATGAGCCTTCTATAATTGATATCTCTGGTCAAATTACTAACGTATTATGTAATGGTGCTTTAACTGGTGCTATTGATGTTACAATTACAGGTGGTTCACCACTTTACACTATCGATTGGGAAGATGCATTAGCTAATCCACTTACTACTGATGCTAATGGCGAAGATGTGTCAGGTTTAGCAGCTGGAGTATATTATCTAGTTGTTACTGATCAGCATGGTTGTGACGCTACCGAATCATTCACTATTAATGAGCCTCCTGCATTAACACTTAGTGGTGTTGTTGGAAATGCTTCTTGTAGTGGTACAGGTGACGGAACTATAACACTTACTTTAGGTGGTGGTGTTCCTAGTTATTCATTCCTATGGAGTGATGGTTCTACATCAGGAAACCGTTCAGGTTTAATGGCAGGATCTTATTCAGTTACTGTTACAGATATGAACGGATGTACAATTTCTGACTCATGGACAGTTGATCAACCAATCAGTGTGAACTTAGTTGGTGTAACAACTGATGTTTCATGTTTTGGATGGAACGATGGTACTGTTGATATTACAGTTACTGGTGGTACAGCTCCATACGTTTATAATTGGTCAAGTGTAAATGCATTTACTGAAGATCCAACAACACATGACTTGTCAATGTTAATTGCTGGTGATTATGCGCTTACTGTAACTGATGTAAATGGATGTTCAACTTCAGACATGTGGACAATCTCACAGCCAGATGCTATTGTATTAACACCAACAGTAGTTGATGTTGATTGTAATGGAATGAGTACAGGTTCAATTTCGCTTGTTGTTACAGGTGGCACAGGATCTTATACTTTCGACTGGAGTGATAATATTTCTTTCTCTTCAGGATTACAGAATATTTTAAATATTCCTGCTGGAACTTATCATGTTACTGTTACTGATGCAAGTGTTCCTGGTTGCGATATGTCAGCAACTTATACAGTAACACAACCTGATGCTTTAATGCTTTCAGGCGTAGTAACAAATGTTAATTGTAATGGTGATAACACTGGTGCAATTGATATTACAGTTGTAGACGGAACAATGCCGTATACTTATACTTGGTCAAGCCTAAACACGTTTGTTGAAGACGGTACTACTCATGATTTATCAATGCTAGCTGCTGGTGATTATTCACTAACTGTTACTGATGCTAATGGATGTACTGTTACTGACATGTGGACAATTACAGAACCTGCTGATCTTGATGTTACTGCTGTAACAGTTGATGTTGACTGTTATGGAAATAGCACTGGAACACTTGATGTAACTGTTACTGGTGGAGCAACTCCTTATACTTATAACTGGTCTAGTGCAAACCCATTCGTTGAAGATGGTACTACACATGATTTATCAATGCTTGCTGCTGGAGAATATTTCCTAACAGTAACCGATGCTAATCAGTGTGTTACATTTGCAAGCTGGGATATTTTCGAGCCAACTGAGCTTACTATTCCTGTTGCAAATCTTGTGATTACGCAAATGACAATGTTTGGTGCTAACGATGGTGCTATGACAGTTACACCTGTTGGTGGAACAATGCCATATACTTACCTATGGGACTACAATGCTGAAACTGGCGCTACAATAACAAACCTCGGTGTTGGTACTTACTGTGTTACAGTAACAGATGCTAACATGTGTACGGTTTCTATCTGTGGTGAGATTTATGCTATCCCTGATTTCAATATTACTATTGATGGTGAAATTTATTGTAATGGTCTTAATGATGGTTGGGTAGATGTTGAAATCGATCCTTTAAATCCTGGTGTTGGTCCATATACTTATATTTGGAATTACAATGGTGAAACAACTCAAGATCTTTCAGGACTACCTGGTGGAACTTATAGCGTAACTGCAACAGATGCAAATGGCGACATGGCAACTGCAAGTATTACACTTGTTGAGCCTCCAATGGTAACTGTTACTTTAAACGATATGGATGTTACTTGTAACGGATTCGATGATGGTTCTATAGTTGCTACTCCAGCTGGAGGAACAGCTCCTTATACTTATATGTGGAGTAATGGAATGACTTCTGCTTCAATTAGCGGATTAGCTCCAATGCAGTATTGTGTTACTGTTTACGATGCTTATATGTGTGAAGCTATTTTATGTGTTGACATAACTGAACCTCCGGTATTAGAAGTTAATCCTACTCTTGTTAATCCAGTTTGTAATGGTGACATGAATGGTTCAATTACTTTGAATGCAACTGGTGGAACTGCTCCATTAACTTTTGTTTGGACTGGTCCTGCTGCTTTTGCATCTACCGATGAGAATATTACTGCGCTTATGGCAGGTACTTATTATGTAACTGTAACTGATGCAAACGGATGTATGTTAATGGCTGATTATACCTTAACAGAACCAACTGCTGTAGTTGCTTCTATTAGTTCTTACAACGATGTTGTATGTTACAATAATGCAGATGGAACCATCACAGCTATGGCAACTGGTGGAACTCCTACTTATACTTACCTATGGAGTAATGGTGAGACTACTAGCATGATTAGTAATCTTGCACCTGGTACATATACTGTTACTGTTACCGATATGGTTGGTTGTACTGCTGAAGTAAGCCAAATGATTACACAACCAGATATGCTTGTAGCTTCTGCAGTTGCAACTCATATCATTTGTAATGGTGATAATAATGGTACAGTTACAGGTAGTGCTGTAGGTGGAACAGCTCCTTACACATATGTATGGTCTGGCCCAGCAGGAACATTAAATGGTGACTATCAGCAATTCTTAATTGCAGGAACTTACTGTTTAACTGTAACTGATGCTAATCAGTGTACTTCTGAAGCTTGTGTTACTATTACTGAAGCTTCTGCACTTATGCTTGATATTACTTCAACTGATCTACTTTGCCTAAACGGTAACGAAGGTTCAGTTAGCTTAACTGTAACAGGTGGTCAGGCTCCTTATGTATTTGTATGGGAGAAAGACGGTGTATTCTTCTCTAATGATGAAGATCTTAATACATTAGAAGCTGGACAGTATTGTGTAACTGTAACTGATGACTTTGGATGTACAGCAGTTATTTGTGCTGATGTTAACCAACCTCAATATGTGTTGGAAGCTCTTTACATCACAGGTGAAAACGTTGATTGTTATGGTGCCGATAATGGCTGGTTCGAAGTAATGGCAACCGGTGGACAACCACCTTACCAGTACTCATTAGACTATGCTCCTTTTACAGCATTTACAACTCTTCCTCAAGTTTATTCAAATCTTACTCCTGGTTTCCACCTATTAACAATTGGTGATGCTAACAACTGTGAGATTTTCTATGAGATTGAGATAACTGAACCAGATACATTAGAGCTATCATTTACATGGGATCATAATGCATGTTATGGTGACCAGAATGGTTGGATTGATATGACAATCATGGGTGGTACATTAACTGAATATTTACAAACATGTACATGTGATTCAATGTGTCATGAGATTCTATGGAGTAATGGTGCAACTACTGAAGATATTTCAGGATTAGCTGCCGGAACTTATGAAGTAACTGTAACTGACTGTAATGGTTGTATTGCTATTGGATCTGTAACTATTACCGAGCCATCCGCAATTATCCTTTCAGAAACGCATGGTAACTTAAATTGTTATGGTGTAGGTAATGGCTGGATCGACCTAATGGTTTCTGGTGGTACTGCTCCTTATACTTATGCATGGAACAATGGTGCAACTTCAATGGATCTTATTGGTCTGTCAGGTGGTTGGTATACTGTAACTGTTACAGACGCAAATGCTTGTACAGCTGCTATTACTGTTCTTATTACAGAACCTTCTCCATTCGATCTTGACTTTGAAACTGGTGACATTATGTGTACCGGCGATAATGATGGTTGGATTGACTTATTATTACAAGACAGTGTTTGTTTACAGTACAACTGGTCAAACGGTGCAACTACTCAAGACATTTCTGGTCTTGCAGCAGGTTGGTATTATGTAACTGTAATTGATTGTAATGGATGTATGGCTATTGATTCAGCTTGTATCTATGCTCCAAATAATCCGTTGGAAATTGATTACACTGTAAATGATGTATTATGTTATGGTGGAAACACTGGATCAATTGATATTTCTGCAGTTGGCGGAACAATGCCATATTTAGGAATCTACTGGACAGGTGTTGTACCTACAGAATGTTGTGGTCTTGATACAATCGTATTAGACTCAGCTCAAATGTGGGGATTAAACCAAACAACTGATATTCTTGCCGATCTTCAGGCAGGTACATACTACGTTACTTTAGTTGATGCTTATAATTGTGAAGCTTATGCTGAAATAATTGTTGAGCAGCCTTCATGTCCACTAGAGATTTCTAATTACTCAGTTACCGACATTGATATGAACGTTCCTGGTGAAATTGATATCTACGTATGTTGTGGTACATTCCCTTATACTTATTACTGGGAGTACGAAGGAGCATTCTATTCAAATGATGAAGACTTGGTAGATGTTGCTGCCGGATCATATGCTGTTACTGTTACAGATGCTAATGGTTGTCAAACAACCGGATCATATGTGATTGGAACAAGTGCTTATCCTGCACATTGGACATTCGAGATTGGTGAAACTAGTCATACCATCTTTATTCCAACAACTGCGGTTCCTACATTATCTATTGGTGATTATATTGGTGTATTCTACGACTCACTTGGTACCCTTGCTTGTGGTGGTTTAGTGAAGTGGGAAGGTGTTCCAACTACAGTTGCTGCATGGGGTGATGATGGTATCGATCCTCTTGACGAGACTGGTTTTGTAAATAGTGAAGTATTTACATGGATTATCTGGAAAGCATCTACCGAAATGGAATATGCTACGACAGTTTCTTATGACCTATCTTTCCCAAGTGATAGTCTGTACACAGCGAACGGAATTAGTGCTTTAACTAACATGACTCCTGGTACATTCTTAGACGCACAAACTTTAATGTTAAGCACAGGTTGGAATTTAATTTCAACTTATATTGCTCCATTTAACGCAGATGCAATTAATGTATTCGCACCAATCGTTGGCGATGTAATTATCGTTAAAGATGGTATGGGTAATGTATACTGGCCACAGTGGAACAACTTAAACGTAATCGGAAACTTGTTAATCGGTGATGGTTATAAAGTGAAGATGGCTGCTAGTGCTTCCTTAACAATCTCTGGTACTCAGATTATTCCTGATATCACTCCGGTATTCGTACCAATAGAGTGGAGTATCTTAGGTTACTTACGTACTTCTCCTGCTCCAATTGATGTTATGTTATCTCCAATTGTAAGCGAAGTTGTTATTGTTAAGAACGAAACAGGACAGGTTTACTGGCCATCAATGTTCAACCTAAACACTATCGGTAACATGATTCCTGGTAAAGGTTATCATATTAAGATGGCTTCAGGTCAGATGTTATACTTCCCTGCTAATGGTTTAATTACTGGTGGTAGTAAAAGTGCAGAATTAGCTCCTCAAAATTATCCTACTTTGGAAAATACAGGATCTGATATGACGATTGGTATTCCTACTTCAGCATGGGCAATTGCACCACAAGTTGGTGATGAAGTTGCTGTAACTAATGCTGCTGGTGATGTTATTGGTGTTGGTGTTTTCAACAACGGACCAATGAGTATTACTGTTTGGGGTAACGACGAGCTTGCTGCTACTGGAAGTAGTGTTGATGCTGGCGAAGCAATGAATATCAAATTATGGCACAGTAGTAATGGTGTAGAAGAAGTTCTTACTGTTACTTCATGGGAGCAAGGTTCTGATGTTTATAGCGAGAATGGAATTAGTGTTGTTGAGAAGTTCGAAGGATTTACCGCTGTAGGTTTCCAATTCGATCTTGGACAAAACATGCCAAACCCATTTGCTGTTAACACGCAAATAAGTTTTGCTATTCCAAATGATGCACATGTACATATTGCAGTTTACAATGTGTTAGGTGAATCATTAGTTGAGCTAGTAAACGAAACGGTAAGTGCTGGTGCACATACTGTAGAGTTTAATGCTGAAAACTTACCTGCAGGTACATATATGTACAAAATGGTAACTGATGATTATTCAGCAACGAAGCAAATGAATATTATAAACTAGTATATTCAACGAACATATAAAAAGGCTCCGCATTGCGGAGCCTTTTTTTTGTGCCTAACTTTTTTAATTGTTGATGTGAGGTTGCATAAAATGCTTAGAATTATTGTTCGTCGCAATAAGGGTATGAGGAACAATCATTTTAATTTCATTTCAAATAATATTTTTTAGTCTCTAACATCGATTACGAAAGATAGTGGTGCTAAGCATTTTCGTGCGAATTGCATAATGTGCACGTTGTTAATGCATTAAATTGGGTATTGTCAAGTCCATTATTCTGTTATTTTTACCGATTAATTTAAATTGGAGCGGATATTCAAAAATACTTTCCAATTAGTGTTGGAAGTCAGAAAAATAAATACAAATATCACAGAAACATGTGTAACATGGAACTGGCGCAGACATCTAAGATATTCGACGTTTAAATTGTGGGTTAAAAGCTGGGGAGCAATCATATAGCCTTCTGAAACATTTTTTGCCGGGGTGCGTAAATATGCTCATTCATCAAGCGATGGAAAAATATTTATGCGATGCGAAAACTTAAATTTTGGACAATGAAGAGAACATTACTCTTATATCAGGTCATTACAGGAATCATATTATTAATAGCCAACAGTGCCTATGCGCAAGTAAATTGTAATCCGGTTTATCATGAAGGGCAGGTGTATACAACCGTGCTGATTGATTCGGTGTGTATTATGCACGAGAATTTGAACGCCGGGCAAATGATTCAAGGAACCATTACTCAATCCGATAATGGTGTTGTAGAGAAATACTGCTATAATAATCTTGAAGTTAATTGTGATACCCACGGCGGATTGTATAACTGGGGTGAGATGCTAAACTATAATCTCGTGAATGGCGAAGTACAGGGGATTTGTCCCCAAGGTTGGCACGTTGCCGATACATCAGATTGGAATACCATAGCACGATTATATTCGGAAGCTGAACGCTATGATTCTTTAGTGGTAGGTGGGGCTTCTGGTTTCGATTTAACTTTAACCGGTTATTCGGCTCCAATAGATTATTACTCTTTTGGTGACTTTAGAGGCTTTTATAGTGCAAAAAGTTTTAGTAGTACAGCACATCGTTTTGTTTTAACCGCACAGGCAAATTCAGGAATTGAAGTTACTCAGCCATACTATGGAAATGCCTTACGTTGTGCCAAAAATGATCTTACTGAAGTTATTCCTTTTAGCCTTTCATCGAGCGCTGTTGATGTGAGCTGTTTTGGTGGTAGTGATGGGTTTATTGACTTGGTAATTAATGGTGCTGTAAACCCAGGTATTATTTGGTCAAATGGTTCAATTGACGAAGATCTTACGGGACTAATAGCCGGAACCTATACCGTTACCGTAACTGAAGGAACTCAGAGTTTAATCGAGACGGTTATAGTAGGTGAGGCTACTCAAATTCAAATTACTATTAACGAAACATCGTCAATAAGTTGTTTTAATGGTGATGATGGTAAGCTATCAGCCAGTGCCATTGGTGGTGCTCCAGGATATTCTTATGAGTGGTCGAATGGCACAACAACATCTAACAATTTAAACCTCCAGACAGGAACTTACACAGTTACAGTAAGCGATCAAAACGGATGCTC
>JBFHES010000011.1:0-41943 GCA_041584015.1 Bacteroidales bacterium | reverse complement strand
GAGAAATAAATTTTGTTCTACATTTGCCAACGAGTTCATTAAAACTGCCCTGTAGTGTAATTGGCAACATGTTCGGCTTTGCGTCGAAAGATTATTGGTTCGAATCCTTTGGGGGCAACAACTTAAAAGCTATCAGAAATGATAGCTTTTTTTGTTTCAGCAAATTGCGCAGCTGAAAGCGCTTCTTAAAATCAATACCTTTAATAAACAAAATGCCGCCAGGTACCTTCTTTGATTTTAAAAATACCTTCTCTAATCTTCAATGTATCTCCCATGGCATTTGCAAAGTCACCTTGCATTCTTCCCCATACAACATCTGACCATCCGTTTGGGTCAGGTTCGAACGCTGCGTTATAGGTCTTGACAGAATCAATCCATAAATTAAAATTTGAAACATCGGTGTAATGAACGTAATTATTTACCTCTCCGCTTTCAAGCGAATCAATGAATCCCTGTCTGTAAAAAGTATTAAAAATAGAAATACAGTGATTTGAATGTTTATCAAAACTAAGTTCGTAAGGAATGGTATCAATGTTCCCTCCAAAATCACATGCTAGATATTCATCAATTTGAACCTGAATTGATTGAAACCATGAATAGTCTTTTTCTATAGGATCATTTACATTAGGATATTTGTATGCGGCAAAATCAAAATGCCCATAATCACCTTCACCAACATAAGTAGGCGTATTATCAAACTCCATACTTAACTCCCATTCTATATTATTTTCAGTCGGTGGAACCGTATACCAAAGTTCACCATTCATGTAACAGGTAAAGTAGTACTCCCTGTTAGCCATTACATCTGCTGTGGTTTGAGGATCGTAAACAGGTGTAGGGTCTTCTTTATCACGGCAATGGACAAAAAACACTAAAATTAAAACACTAACTATTAATTGTATCCTATTCTGTTTCATAGTTTATCATTTTAATATGTTAAATTTAGTTCATAGCTACATTAATCTACCGTGTACATTACTGACTCCTAAATTATTGTTTAAGACTATAGCTTATACCAAGCTAATCGATTCAATAATAGAGCAGCATTGACTTTTAAAATGAATTCGCGTGGGTAGCTCTTTAGCATTGACTCATTAATTGAATTTAGCCCAGCGCATATTTTATTGAAAGCTTTTGAATTAAGAAAACAAGTGTAATGCTTGTATCCTTAATTAGTTGGTGGGCATTACTGGATTCGAACCAGTGACTTCTACCCTGTCAAGGTAACACTCTAAACCAACTGAGTTAAATGCCCATTTATACTACAGCAAAAATATTAATTCTCACGGATTATCTGCACATCAATAATAAATAGATGCTACAATTTTATGCTAGTACTGATTTGTTGCAAGCATTACCAGCGTGCATGCTTCTATCGGCTCAATACCATTTGTTTCGCATAAATCTTCTAATTCCTTATTTTCCGTTCCCGGATTAAAGATTACCCGTTCAGGTTTCAAATTAACGATGTAATCAAAGTACTGCTTTTGTGCTAAAGGATTAACATATAGCGTAACGGTATTAATAGCATCAAGCTCTGGCAATCCTTTCAGAATTGTTAGTCCATCAACCTCACCCCTTTTAATTCCCAGAGGAATAGCTTCATGTCCATGTTCTTTTAAACTAACAACTGCTTTGTATGAATACCTGCTTGGATTGTTGCTTGCTCCAATAACTAATGTCTTTTTACTCATAGTGTTTATTTCTTGTGATACAAATGTAGCAAATACTAAAAAGGCAATGCCTCTGAAACACCAAAAACGAAAGTGATATTTGCAACAATAATGGATTAGCTTTGTTTGTAAAGCAGATTTAAAAAAATGAACATGAGAAATATCTTTCTATTAGGCGCCGTATTGATTCTTGCTGCATGCAACACATCGGTTAAAAAGAAATCGGAAAACACAAGCGAGCCAGTGGCCGCAGAAGTAAAAAAGAGTGAAACACCTTCACTTGTTTATCCGGAAGAAACACACTTTAAAAGTTTACGCCAGCTAACATTTGGTGGCGATAATGCAGAAGCTTACTGGAGTTTCGACGATACCAAATTAATCTTTCAGGCAACCAATGAAAAATGGAATGCCCATTGCGATCAAATATTCGTAATGAACTCAATGGAAGAACAGTCGGCAGACAAGATACCTCAATTGGTAAGCACTGGCGATGGAAGAACTACCTGTTCTTACTTTATGCCCGGCGATACAACAATTTTATACGCATCAACACATGAGCATGATGCAAGTTGCCCGCACAAACCACCTAAAAGAGAAGATGGAAAATACGTTTGGCCAATATATGACAGCTTTGATATTTATGTTGCCGATCTGAATGGTAACATTGTTAATAAACTAACAGACGAACCCGGTTACGATGCTGAAGCCACCGTATCACCCAAAGGCGACAAAATTGTATTTACCTCGCTACGTACCGGCGATCTTGAGCTATATACCATGAATCTTGATGGAAGCGATGTAAAGCAAATTACTTTTGATTTGGGCTACGATGGAGGCGCCTTCTTTTCACACGACGGTACTAAATTAATTTTCCGCTCAAGCAGACCAACTTCACCTGAAGATGTAAAAGAATATAAGGATTTGCTAAAGCAAGGTTTGGTTATGCCAACCAATATGGAGCTATACATTTGTAATGTTGATGGAAGCGATTTACGCCAATTAACCTCTCTTGGAAAAGCAAACTGGAGTCCATTCTTTCATGTAAGCGACGAGAAAGTAATCTTCTCATCGAACCATGCTAGCGAGCGCGGTTTTCAGTTCAACTTGTACATGATTAACATCGACGGCACCGGATTAGAGCGTATTTCACACGATAAGGTATTTGACGCCTTCCCTGTTTTTTCATACAGTGGAAAATATTTAGCATTTTCATCAAACCGAAACAATGGAGGTACTTACGAAACAAACTTGTTCTTAGCCGAATGGCAAGATTAAAATTTAACACACCTGGCAATTTCTGTTAAAACATGAAATAATCTTGGGTTCCGCGCCCTTGATTAGCCTGTTTTGTATGCAAAAAATTTTATCTTTGGCAGCATTATAAACTTGACATTAGTCATTTTAGGTTTAATTTAAAGTTGTATGAAGAACTTGCCTTCGATACCTGTATGTGCAGATTGTGTTAGAAAGAACAATTCGATTTTCACGCATTTATCAAGTGATGAGCTAGATAGTTTAGACTATGAAAAGAGTTGTAACTATCATAAACGAGGTACCATCCTTTACCATGAAGGAAATCGTATTAATGGATTTTACTGTGTTAACAAGGGTGTAATTAAACTTTATAAAACCGGGATTGAAGGAAAAGAGCAGATAATCAAGTTTGCTAAAAAAGGAGATGTGATTGGCTACCGATCCATTCTCAGCGGTGAGGTAGCTTGTACCACCGCAAAAGTAATTGACGATGCTGTTGTTTGCTACATTCCTGCCGATTTCCTATTGGCTTCAATAAAAAACAACTCCGACTTCTCCATGGAGTTAATGCAGCTGGCCTGTAAAGAACTAGGTGAAGCCAACAATTTCATAACAGATATTGCTCAGAAAACGGTACGCGAGCGTCTGGCAGAGGTATTGGTGCTTTTAAAGAATGAGTTTGATACTGATGAAGACAATACTTTAAATATCTCGCTAACGCGTGAAGAACTGGCGAATATTGTTGGAACGGCTACCGAGTCAGTGATTCGTCTTTTGTCTGAATTTAAGTCGGATAAACTCATTGAGCTGAATGGTCGCAAAATTAAAATCCTCGATTTACCTGCTTTAATAAAAGTTGGTAATTTATTCGACTAAGCTTACCCTATATCCACAATCTCGAAATCGCTTCACACTAAAATTACCAGAACATGTTTAGCAACGACGAAAAAAAGCAGTTACGAAAAGATTTTTGGAACCGTTTTGCTGAACGCACCAAAGCCATTAAAAACAAACGGGGCTATTCAAAAAAATGGATGCTCTACAAAACAGGAGTAAAAGGTGTTGAGTTGAAATTTCATTTGGACGAAAAAACAGCCTTGGTGATGATAGAGATTAACCTGAACAATGCCGAGCGCAGAGATGGGATTTTCAATATTATTGAAGAATACAAAGCTGTACTCGAAACGGCATTTAAAAACCCACTTATATGGGACAAGGATGTTTATGTTACCGATAAAAAACAGATAGCCCGTATCTATTACGAAATGAAACCAGCAAACATCTATATAAAAGATCAATGGCCAGAAATAATCGATTTCTTTGTGCGCCAAATGACACGCTTAGAATTTGCCTGGCGCGAATATGCCGATGTTATAAAAGAAAGAACAAAAGCAATTATCCAATAAAGAGTATTGTTGTAATTGAAATACTACTTTTACGCGCCTAAAATACATCTATGAAATTCGAAATAAACACAGAACACATTCAGCTCATACAATTGCTTAAAGCAACAAACATTGCCAATTCTGGCGGCCAGGCCAAATTAATGGTGGATGATGGAATTGTAAAAAGGAATGGAGAAGTTGAGCTACGTAAAAGAGCTAAACTTATTCCAGGCGATGTTATCGAAATTTTTGAACACAAAATTGAAGTTGTAGCCAGCGAAGCGTAAGTAGCTATAATTCCAGCTTTCCGTCAAGCAAAATAGCTATTACGGTCATTTGTTCATCTAATGCTGCTTCAGGTACATCAATAAAATAGACACCGGGATGCGAGCTCCAATAAGGCTTTAATCGTAGCTCTGGTGTTAAGTGTGTACCCTGACCAACAACCCACGAACTGTTTATTCTGTTCTTAATTCCTTTAAGTGCAATGGAGCCTGTTGGCTTATAAGGTAAGAAAAGATAAAGCATGCTGCTGTCTTTAGAAATAGTAGTAGGTCCATAGAAAAACTCGGCAGGTAATCCGGCCGTTGTCCCATAAATAGCCTTCTCATGTTTCTTGGTCCACCTACCAAGTTGCTTTAAAATTTCAACCTGCTCGACAGGAATTGTTCCGTCCTGTCTGGGTCCAATATCCAGCAGCAAATTACCTCCTTTGCTTATACAGTCGGCAAACACCTGAATAATCTGATTGGCAGTTTTGTAGTTCTTATCATTATGTTGAAATCCCCACGAGTCGTTCATTGTCATGCATAACTCCCAATAATTGTCCTTTGGCTTCTGTGCCGGAATTCCTTGTTCAGGTGTTGCATAATCGCCATACCCTTGTAAGCGTGAGTTAATGATGATATCATCATTCTTTTTATGTAACAAGGCCCTTATTTCTTTTGCGTGCCATTCATCAGCTTTAAACTCCCAGTCGCCATCAAACCAAACTAAATCGGGATTATACTTTGTGGAGATTTCCTTAATCTGTCCCAGGTTAAAATCTACAAACTTATTCCATCTGACACTATCATTTTTATACCGCTTTAACTCTTTTGTGTGATTGGGATAATCAGGGTGCGACCAGTCAATTAAGGAATAGTATAAACCAACCTTCAAGTCATTCTTCCTTAATTCCTTAACCAATGGTTTAATCAAATCTTTCTCAACCGGAGTATCATCAATAACATTCAAGTGATCATATTTTGTATCCCATAGAGCCACTCCATCGTGGTGCTTGGTAGTAACAACGGCATATTGTGCACCACTTTCCTTTATCAACGAAACCCATTGCTCTGGATCATAATTACTGGCCGTAAAGCCATCCAATTGTTTCATGTAGTCTTCATGCGAAACATAACCATTAAAAAAACTCCACGACTCGCTAATACCATCAACGGAATAAATTCCCCAATGAATAAAAATACCCAGCTTCGCATCTTTAAACCATTCCATGTGCTCCGACTTATTAGCAGGATTATAGGTAGCTTGAGAGAAAGTAACCAGCCCGAGCATGCACAAAAGAAGAAATATGTATAGCTTTTTCATAGTAGTAATTTGCTAACAAAACTAATCGAATTTGTCTTTTGATATTTCAGATTCAGTAAAAACTATTCAATCATTAAATAAAACAACAAGTTTCTGCGATTCCTATCGTCTAACAAAACAATTTCAGATATTTGTAATTGTGACAGAGCAACAATTAATTGAGGATTTAAAGAATAGCAAGGGTAGTGCGTTTAGCAAACTCGTTGAACTACATCAAGGAAGTGTTGTGAATACGTGTTATGGTTTTCTAATGAACAAAGAAGAAGCAGAGGACATAGCACAGGAAGTTTTTATTGAGGTATTTAAATCAGTAGACGCTTTTAAGGAAGACTCATCGCTGGCAACCTGGCTGTATCGGATTGCTGTTAATAAATCGATAGATGCCATTAGAAAGAAGAAGCGTAAGAAACGAATTCAAAACCTAATTGGCTTTTACGACAAAGAGGACAATCAGGTAATCGATTTGGCTGCCAACACACCAAACCCCGAGGATATTCTGGAGCAAAAGGAGCGTTTAGAAATTCTGCATAAGGCTATTGAGCGACTACCATCGAACCAGAAAATTGCTTTTACTCTAAATAAGTTTGAGACACTAAAAGCAAGTGAAATAGCTGAGATAATGGAAATTAGTTTATCATCGGTTGAAGCTTTATTGTTTAGAGCCAAGAAGAATCTTAAGGTTTTATTGAAAGATTACTATACGAAAACTTATACGTAGCACAAGTATTTAAAGTAATAAGCGTCAAAATAAACAGCTTACGAAAATGAAAAAGAAAATTAACATACAAGAGGAAATAGATAAAACACTTGCTAGTGCAGATGCATTCGAGCGTTTTGAAGGATCTCCGTTTTTAGCCACCAGAATTCAAGCAAAGATGGAGAATTCAGAAAACATGAGTCAAGGTATTGGCAGTTACATTTTTACATTAAAACTAATACCACTTGCCATTGGTGTAATTTTCGCTGTAAACATATTAACCATCTACTTTAATTACAACACCAGCAGCAGCGAGAGTCGAGACACAGAATTACTGTCATTTGCCGAAGAATACGATATTAGCACCACTGCTGCTGACTATGTTAATCCAAACAACGAATAATCATGAATTACTTTTCAGATATTAAATTATATAAATGGCTCGTGATAATTCTGATTATCATTAATGTTTTAACACTCTCCTTCTTATGGATAAACGACAACGATGATGAATGTGTGCATCCAAAAGCTAGAAAAGAATATAGTAAGAAGAATGCTCAGGAACGTAATGAACGGTTTTTAAAGAAAGAGCTAAACCTTACAGATGATCAGTTAGCGCAGTTTAACACCTTACGATCGAAGCATTTTAATGCAGTGCACACAAAAAAAATTGAAGCCCACTTAATTAAGGAAGTTTTATTTGAAGAGGTATTTAAAGATAGTACCAACATACTTTTAAAGGATAGCCTGATTAATGCCATTGCTCAGAAGGAAGCAGAATTAGAGTTACTAAACTTTAAACATTTTGAAGCACTAAGCTCAGTTTGTACGCCTGATCAGCAAGATAGATTGAAGCATGTTATTCTGGAAGTATTTTTAAACATCGGAGACAAGAACCACCGACACGGGTACAAGCGAGAGAAAATAAAAGACAAAAGGAAAAAAAATGATAAACATGATTAAGGACTTGTCAGTAACACGTCCAAAAATCAAATAATTAGTAACCCAAAATAAATTAAAATGAAACGAATTAAAATTCTTAGCACAACCATCCTTCTACTATTAGTTGTTGGGATGACAAGTACTACCATTGCTCAGCGTACAGAATTGCCAGCCGATCACCCGAAAATAACAAAAGAAAATTTTCAAAAAGGTCCACGTATCCCGGATCTAAGTGAAGAGCAAGAAGCAAAACTCGCAGATATCCATCTGAATATGATGAAAGAGGCGCTTCCGGTAAAAAACCTGATTAAAGAAAAGGAAGCTCGATTAAACACCTTGAAAACGGCAGAGAAGGCGGATTTGGCAGCCATCAATAAATCCATTGATGAGATATCTAAACTGAAAGCTGATCTTGCAAAAAAGCACGCAGCCAAAGAGCAAGAGATTCGAAAACTGCTAACCGATAAACAGCGCATTTTCTTCGACACTCATCAAAAACCAGGCAGACATCATGATAAAATGTCGTTTGCCAAGCACGGACATAAAAAACATGATTGCGATGCGAAAGATGATTGCAAAGGAGATAAGTACCACAAACGTAAAAGGAAATAATAATTACAATATTTTTAAAATGGGTTTTATTCGTCATATAAAACCCATTTTTTTATGCCTAATTTTGCGCGCTGAGAGCAAGGTATATATTTGAGCAAATAAACTTTTACACAGTCTATATGTTCAGTTTAATAGTTACTAAACACCTACACACATGATTGATACGGCCAAAGCAATTAGAAGAGAAATAGAATCAGGTTTACCTGGTTTAGCTGCACAGCAAAAAATGGCACCATCGGTCCGGTATAAAGGAAAGACTTTTCCAGAATCAGATTCGGAGATAAAGAACAGCGGCGTATTAATTCTGCTCTATCCTAAATACGATAAACTTCATCTGGTGTTTATGAAACGTACAGAATATCCTGGTGCACACAGTGGTCAGGTGAGTTTTCCCGGAGGTAAATATGAGGACGGCGATAAAACCCTAATTGATACGGCCAAGCGAGAAGCAAATGAAGAACTTGCGATTAAGCCTTCGGAAATTAATATCATCGGGCAACTGTCGCCTTTATTTGTGCCCATAAGTGGTTTTAAAATACAGCCGGTTGTGGCTTATCAAAACAGTACGCCGGATTTTGTTCCAGACCCGGAGGAAGTACAAGAGGTGATTGAAATATCAGCTAAACAATTATTCAAAGTAGACAACTGTAAAACTGAGATACTAGAGAAGGATGGATATAAAGTTACCGCTCCATATTTCGATGCAAAAGGGCATCACATTTGGGGAGCAACGGCGATGATCCTTAGTGAACTTAGGGATATTTTGCGTCGTACAGAACTAATCTAGCTCTCGTCTTCGTAATAGATCTTATAAAACTTTCTACCATCCGATTCTACGCCACGTTCAATCAGATCCTTCTTCCCGTGAATGTAGATGTGGAAATTTTTATCGAGCTTTAAAACACTCTTAAAAACACGAGCCTGTTTCTTTACAGCCTGAGCTGAGATCTCGAAACTATCCGCCATTTGAACCTCATTATTCTCCCGATACGTTTGATCAAAACCTTGAAAAGATTTAATCATTTCGGTATCCTGAAAAACATCATTCTCAAATTCTTCTTTTTCAAAAGTCTCATGCGATTTAAAATATTCAACGGAACGATTGAGTAAATCTATTTGATCGGCTTTGGTAACCTGATATTCTCCCGGTACCTGCTCAGTAATGAATGTTTTGGTTAACGACATAAACTGATTGGTATTATTCACAAAGTCGTTTTTAAAGTCAACGTTCACAAAATCATTCTTCCAATATTCTGTTTCGGTACTAGCATTATCTATTATGAATATTGTGAACGGCTGAGCGGCAAATATTATCAAGCAGGCTTTATCAAGCTTTCTGCTTCCAATTCCCTGTTTAAACTTCATTCCCATTCGTCCATCTTCTGATGTTGATGTTTCAATAAAGCTTTCCTTGTTTTCTATTTTGTAAATTCCAAGAGCCTCGTAAGTTCTTTCTTTAAAAGTAATACCATTGTACTTTACGATAAAGAGATCGCCGTCCTTAATATTCGGATGCTTAGACACAGAGCTAAGATGCTGGTGAATATCGCGTGATGTATCAATAAACTCTTCATCGGCATACATTTTCTGCGACAGTTTAAAGAGTGGATTTAATTCCAGATCAATGTCGTGCTTAAACTCAAAGGTTGCCGAGCTAGTTAAAAACGGTTTTAGAAATATGCGTTTAAGTGTTTCTTCATCAGTCTCTGCAAAATCAAATTCAGTTTCACTTAAATACGATTGCGTGCTTTCCTGACTTATTCTATGAAATATAAGGTTTGTAATTGTTGCTTCGGAATATTCTATCATGATCTTAGGCTTTGAAAATTTGCAGCTTCAAAGATACACTTACCAATATACATCTCGCATCTAAGCACAAAAAAAGGGAAGCCTAAGCTTCCCTTTTTCATATCTTAATTCAAATTCCTACTTCTTAAGGAATTTGAAATCTTTACCAATGTAGCGAGCATTCTCACCTAAGGTTTCTTCGATGCGTAATAACTGATTGTATTTCGCCATTCTATCAGAACGTGAAGCAGAACCTGTCTTGATCAATCCTGTGTTTAAAGCAACAGCTAAATCAGCAATGGTAGAATCTTCAGTTTCACCTGAACGGTGACTGATGATTGATGTCATTGAATGAATATCAGCTAAACGAACAGCAGCAATTGTTTCTGATAAAGTACCAATCTGGTTTACTTTAATAAGAATTGAATTAGCACTTGCCTCGTCTATACCTCTTTGTAAACGCTTTACGTTTGTCACAAATAAATCGTCGCCAACTAATTGTACTTTATCACCAATAGCCGCATTTAATTCGTTCCAACCTTTCCAGTCGTCTTCATCTAAACCATCTTCAATTGATAAGATAGGATATTTCTCACTCCACTCCTTCCAATAAGCAACCATGTCTGAAGATGACATATCTTCACCTGTTGATTCGAAATGATATACTTTTCTATCGTTATCGTAAAACTCTGATGCAGCAGCATCCAAAGCAATGTAAATATCTTCGCCTGCCTTGTAACCAGCTTTCTCAATAGCTTCAACCACTACCTCAATAGCTTCTTCGTTGCTATTCAGGCTTGGTGCAAATCCACCTTCATCACCAACATTTGTTGAATGACCTTTAGCCTTAAGAACTGATTTTAAGTTATGGAAAACTTCAACACCCATTCTAAGTGCTTCGCTAAACGACTCGGCACCAACTGGCATAATCATGAATTCCTGAATATCAATCTTGTTATCGGCATGCTGTCCACCGTTTAAGATGTTCATCATTGGAATAGGAAGTGTATTTGCATTAACACCACCAATATAGCGGAATAAGTGTTGTCCGGTTGCTTGGGCAGCAGCTCTTGCAACAGCTAAAGAAACTCCTAACATTGCATTAGCACCTAGGTTACCTTTATTCTCTGTTCCATCTAACTGGATCATATGTTGATCGATACCGTTCTGATCTTCTACATTAAATCCTTGCAATTCTTCATTCAGGATTGCATTAACATTATTAACCGCCTTTAAAACTCCTTTCCCAAGAAATCTGCCTTTGTCGCCATCGCGAAGCTCCACTGCTTCGTGCACACCAGTTGAAGCTCCTGATGGAACAGCAGCTCTACCATAGTAGCCACTTTCTGTCATTACTTCTACTTCAACAGTAGGGTTTCCTCTTGAATCTAAAATTTCACGTCCGATTATCTGTGCAATTCGTCCCATGTTAATTGTTTTTTAAAATATTGTTATTCTTTCGAGTAAAAACTTTCGCACACAGAACGAGGGATAAAGTCATCCTTCACCCCTCGTGCTATATATCTTATAGAATACTCTTTATTCTTCTTTCTTGTCCTCTTCAGGCTTAGCTTCAGCTGCAGGAGCTTCAGCAACAGGTGTAGTTTCAGGAGCAACTTCTTCCTTCTTCTTGCCACCTCTACGTGAACGACGAGCAGCAGATTTAGTCTTAGACTCTTTAGTCTCGAGTAGGTTCATGTTATAATCAACCAATTCGATAATGCACATTTCAGCAGCATCACCTTGACGAGCTCCGGTCTTGATTATTCTTGTATAACCACCTGGGCGGTCAGCAATCTTTGTTGAAATTTCGCGGAATAATTCAGAAACAGCATGTTTGCTTTTAAGTTGACTAAAAACAACCCTTCTTGAGTGCGTAGTGTCTACTTTAGACTTAGTAATCATAGGCTCAACAAAAACACGTAAAGCTTTTGCTTTTGCCACAGTTGTTTTAATTCTTTTGTGAAGAATTAAAGAAGTTGCCATATTGGCCAACATTGCCTTTCTGTGAGAACTTGTTCTGCTTAAGTGATTTATTTTTTTCTTGTGTCTCATCTCTCTACCTTCTTAATAATTTTGTGACTCCGTACTCAAGCGGATCTACTCCTTATCTAATTTAAATTTTGAAATATCCATACCAAACGACAAGCTCATAGCATCGAGTAACTCATCAAGTTCTGTTAACGACTTCTTACCGAAGTTTCTGAATTTAAGCAGATCGTTCTTGTTATAGGTTACCAGTTCGCCCAATGTTTCAACATCAGCTGCTTTTAGGCAGTTAAGTGCACGTACTGATAAGTCGAGGTCAACTAATTTAGTTTTGAGTAACTGACGCATATGGAGTACTTCCTCGTCAAACTCCTCATTCTCATATTTCTCATCTGAATCGAGTGTAATTTTCTCGTCAGAGAATAACATAAAGTGCTGAATAAGGATTTTAGCAGCCTCTTTTAAAGCTTCTTTTGGATGAACTGAACCATCGGTATCAATATCTAAAATAAGCTTTTCGTAGTCGGTCTTTTGTTCAACCCTATAATTCTCAATGGCAAATTTCACATTGCGAATTGGTGTATAAATTGAATCTATTGGAATAATCCCAAACTCTCCATCAACCGGCTTATTTTCTTCTGAAGTTACGTAACCTCTACCTTTACCAATGGTAATTGTAATCTGAAGTTTTACGTCTTCTTCCATTTGGCAGATAACCAAATCAGGATTCAATACATCGAAACCTGTTAGGAATCGTCCTATATCACCAGCAACGAATTTATCCTGACCAGAAATATTAACGGTAACTTTTTCTTCATCGAAGTCGTCAGATTTCTTACCGAATCTAACCTGCTTGAAATTTAGCACCATCGTGGTGACATCTTCCATAACTCCGGTAATTGAAGAAAATTCATGTTCTACGCCTTCTATTTTAATAGTAGTTATTGCGTAACCTTCTAGTGAGGACAACAATATTCTACGTAGTGCATTTCCCACAGTAATACCATAACCAGGCTCAAGCGGACGGAACTCAAATTTTCCGTGTTGCTCGTCTGATTCGATCATTATTACTTTGTCGGGTTTTTGAAATGCTAAAATTCCCATATCTTGTTTAGGATTTAATGGTTTACTTCGAGTACAATTCTACGATCAACTGCTCTTTGATATTCTCTGGAATCTCTTCTCTTTCTGGTCTGTTAAGGTATTTACCTCCAACAATCTCATTATCCCACTCTAACCATGAGTATAAAGAGTGACGTTTAGTTGCTAATGATTCAACAATTGCTTCGTTTGATTTTGACTTCTCGCGAACAGCAATAATTTCACCTGGTTTCACTAAGTAAGATGCAATGTTCATTACTCTACCATCAATAGTAATATGACGGTGAGAAACTAACTGACGAGCAGCTGCTCTGGTAGGAGCAATACCTAGACGGAACACTAAGTTATCTAAACGAGATTCTAGCGACTGAAGTAATTCAACACCAGTAATACCCTTACTACTTTGAGCGCTTTTGAATAAGTTTCTAAACTGCTTCTCAAGTACACCGTAGGTATATTTAACTTTTTGCTTCTCTTTCAACTGAATTCCATATTCAGATGATTTCTTTCTTCTTCTGTTTGGGCCATGAACACCAGGAGGATAATTCTTCTTCTCTAGTACACGGTCAGGTCCAAAAATGGGCTCACCAAATTTTCTTGCAATCTTGCTTTTGGGTCCAATATATCTTGCCATTCTCTGAAATTATTAAATTAAATGGAGATTCTTTATTATACTCTTCTTCGTTTCGGCGGGCGACAACCGTTGTGTGGTAATGGTGTAACATCAACAATCTCCATTACTTCAATGCCGCTATTATGTAAAGTCCTCATAGCAGATTCACGTCCTGCACCCGGACCTTTAACATAAACTTTTACCCTTCTTAAACCTAGATCGTAAGCTTTCTTAGCACAATCGGCTGCTGCAGTTTGTGCAGCATAAGGTGTATTCTTCTTTGATCCTTTAAATCCCATCTTACCTGCCGATGACCATGCAATTACTTGCCCGGTATTATTGGTAAGTGACACGATGATGTTGTTAAATGTAGCTTTAACATGCGCCTGACCTATAGGCTCTACAATAACAACTCTCTTCTTGGCGGATGCAGTCTTCTTCTTAGCCATATTAAACTATTTTATCTACTTAGTAGCTTTCTTTTTATTTGCAACAGTTTTCTTCTTACCTTTTCTGGTACGTGCGTTGTTCTTGGTACTTTGACCACGAACAGGCAGACCGATACGGTGACGAATCCCACGGTAACATCCAATATCCATCAATCTCTTGATGTTCATTTGTGTCTCAGAACGAAGTTCACCTTCAATCTTAAACCCATCGTTTATAATTTTACGGATGTTGGCCAACTCATCGTCAGACCAATCCTTAACTTGTTTGTGAACATCAACTCCAGCTTTCACTAAAATAGTTTGGGCTGAACTTCTGCCAATACCGTAAATATAGGTTAATCCTATTTCGCCTCTCTTATTCTTCGGTAAGTCGACTCCAACAATTCTTGCCATAGACTTTCAAATAATATTATTAATTTTTATTTTATCCTTGACGTTGTTTAAACTTAGGATTCTTCTTGTTGATAACGTAAACACGTCCTTTACGCTTAACGATTATACAATCGTCACTTCTCTTTTTAACGGATGCTCTTACCTTCATCACTAAGTATTTTTTATTTGTATCTGAATGTTATTCTACCTTTGGTTAAATCATAAGGCGACATTTCAACTTTTACTTTGTCACCCGGCAAAATTTTAATGTAATGCATTCTCATTTTGCCCGAGATATGTGCAGTTATAATGTGCCCATTCTCTAATTCTACTCTAAACATTGCATTTGACAATGCTTCAATAATTGACCCGTCCTGTTCTATTGAAGTTTGTTTTGCCATTTCTTAATTATTATTTTTTAATGCTTGCTCAATTACTTCAAAATCTGAGAGTATATCAGCCTTGCCATTAACAATTGCAATTGTATGTTCATAATGTGCTGATGGCTTTCTATCACGTGTTCTGATTGTCCATCCATCACCTTCCTGGATTATTTCCTTTCCGCCCATGTTTATCATCGGCTCAATAGCTATTACCAGTCCTTCGCTAATTTTATTTCCTCTGCCTCTTCTCCCGTAATTAGGAACTTCAGGCTTTTCATGAAGATGTCTACCAACGCCGTGACCGACTAGTTCGCGAACCACCGAAAAACCATTCTTCTCGGCATGCTCCTGAACTGCATAACTAATATCGCCAATTCTATTTCCTTTTACGGCTTGCTCGATGCCGAGATAAAGTGACTCTTTGGTTACCTTAAGTAATTTAAGTGTCGCTTCATCTACTTCACCTACCGGAAAGGTATAAGCAGAATCGCCATAAAAACCATTCATAAGCACACCACAGTCAACCGAAATAATATCGCCTTCAATCAACTCGTAGTTTCCAGGGATTCCATGAACTACTTTATCATTTACCGAAATACACAAGGTATTAGGGAAACCATTATAGTTTAGAAAACCAGGTACGCCTCCGTTATCTCTAATAAATGCTTCAGCAACTTTATCAAGATCAATGGTTTTTACACCAGGCTTAATCAGAGGAGCAATTTCGGCATGAGTTCTAGCTACCAGCATAGCACTCTTTCTTAATAGCTCAATTTCTTCCTCTGTTTTATAAAATATCATCAAAGAACCCTTTTATCTAATTACATTCCGCTAGCCACACCGCCTGCTCTACCCTTAATTCTACCAGACTTCATAAGTCCATCGTAGTGGCGCATTAGCAAGTGACTTTCAATTTGCTGCAATGTATCCAAGATAACACCTACTAAAATTAGTAGCGATGTTCCTCCAAAGAATTGGGCAAACTGATTATTAATTCCAACTGCCGTTGCAAATGCCGGAAGTATCGCAACAAATGCAAGGAAAATAGAACCGGGTAATGTAATTCTCGACATAATTGCATCGAGAAACTCAACAGTTTTTCTACCTGGCTTAACCCCAGGAATAAAACCACCATTACGTTTCATATCATCAGCCATTTGAGTTGGGTTAACCGTAACAGCAGTATAAAAATACGTAAAGGCAATAATCATTAAAGCAAACACTAGGTTATACCAGAATCCAGAATAATCTGTGAAGGCCGCTGCAAACCATCCTAATGAATCGCTACCATAACTTACAAAAGCCATAGGAATGAACATAATTGCCTGAGCAAAGATGATAGGCATTACACCCGCTGCGTTTACTTTTAATGGAATGTACTGACGTACTCCACCGTATTGTTTGTTACCTACAATTCTTTTAGCGTACTGTACAGGTATGCGTCTGGTTCCTTGAACCAGAAGAATAGTAGCTACAAAAATTAAGAACATAATCACAATCTCAAGTAAGAACATTACCAAACCGCCACCTGATTGCTCAACACGTGAGCCAAATTCTGCGATTAATGAGAAAGGCAATCTTGCGATAATACCAATCATAATGATCAATGAGATTCCATTACCAATTCCTTTATCAGTAATTCTTTCACCCAACCACATAACAAACATGGTTCCGGCAGTAAGTATTACCATTGAGGAGATCCAAAAGAATGTTCCGTCTGAGATAAACGCACTCGGAGGTAGTTGCATTCTAAGGTTAGTAATATAACTAGGCGCTTGTAAGAAAAGAACACCAACAGTAAGATATCTAGTTATCTGGTTGATTTTTCTTCTTCCACTTTCACCTTCACGTTGTAATCTTTGGAAGTATGGTATCGCCATACCTAAAAGCTGCACTATAATAGATGCAGTAATATAAGGCATGATTCCAAGTGCAAAGATAGATGCATTACCAAATGCACCACCTGAAAACATATAAAGAAGATTCATTATACCACCATCAGTTTGGCTACGTAAAGCTTCTAGTTGGGTTGGGTCGATACCTGGGATCACAATAAATGAACCCAATCGGTAAATTAATATTAAACCTAAAGTTGTAAGAATCCTTGATTTTAGGTCTTCGATCTTTGAGATGTTTTTGATGGTATCAATAAATCCTTTCATGAACTTATAATTTTACAACGGTTCCTTTTGCGTCTACAATAGCTTTTTCTGCAGTCTTTGAGAATGCATCAGCAATAACTTCAAGTTTTGCTGTAAGGCTACCATTGCCAAGAATTTTCACTAAATCTTTCTTTTGTACTAAACCAGCGTCCCAAAGTACTGCTTTATCAATAGTTGTTAAACCTTTTGATTCAGCAAGCATTTGAAGAGTGCCAATATTAACACCTTTAAATTCTTTTCTATTGATATTTTTAAATCCAAATTTAGGTACTACTCTTTGAAGTGGCATCTGTCCACCTTCAAATCCTACCTTCTTTGAATAACCAGAACGGGATTTTGCACCTTTGTGCCCCCTGGTTGAGGTTCCGCCATGTCCGGATCCTTGTCCTCTACCAATACGTTTCTCCTTTTTAGTTGAACCCGGAGCTGGTTTTAAATTCGATAAATCCATTTTGTGTTTGCTATATATAGGTTTAACACTATGCTTCTTCAACAACAAGTAAATGTTGTACTTTTGCTACCATTCCAAGCACTTGAGGTGTTCCCTCTAGTTCATTGGTAGCGCTAATCTTCTTTAATCCAAGAGCTAGCAAAGTAGCTTTCTGACGCTTGGTACTCCCAATACTACTTCTAACTTGTTTAATCTTTAACTTCGCCATCTTTTCTTTAAATTTTTCAATTTAACTTGCTCTTTCAGATATTAACCTCTAAATACTTTGTCTAAATCAACACCACGTTGCTCAGCAATTGTATTTGCATCACGTAATTCAGCCAATGCCTTAAATGTAGCTTTAACCACATTATGAGGGTTTGATGAACCTTTTGATTTAGCTAATACATCAGTAACTCCTGCACTCTCAAGTACCGCACGCATTGCACCACCGGCTTTAACACCAGTACCACGCGAAGCAGGCTTAATAAATACATTTGCTCCACAATAATGTCCAAGTTGCTCGTGTGGAATAGTGCCATTCAAGACAGGAACTTTAACCAAGTTCTTCTTAGCAGACTCAACGCCTTTTGCAATTGCTGTGGTTACTTCGTTTGCTTTTCCCATACCCCAGCCAATAATGCCGTTCTCGTTTCCAACTACAACAATTGCAGAGAAACTGAAGGTACGTCCACCTTTTGTAACTTTAGTCACACGGTTGATCCCAACTAATCTATCCTTTAATTCAAGATCAGTATTTCTTACTTTCTTCACTTTAGTTTCAGCCATAGTAATTACAGTTTAAGGCCAGCTTCTCTGGCAGCTTCTCCTAATGATTTAACTCTTCCGTGATATAAATATCCGTTCCTATCAAAAACAACTTCACTAATATTAGCTTTCGCTGCTTTCTCTGCTATTAATTTACCAACTAATGCAGACTGTTGAATTTTATTGATACCTTTTGCTTCAGCAACTTCTTTGTTCAATGATGAAGCAGCAACTAATGTTTTTCCGCTTAGGTCATCAATAATTTGAACAGAGATGTTTTTGTTACTTCTAAAAACCGACATTCTAGGCATGTCTGCGCTTCCAGATATCTTTTTTCTAATTCTTCTCTTGATTCTAATTCTTCGCTCAAGTTTTGTCAAAGCCATAACTCTAATGTTTTATAAATTATTTAGCAGCGCTCTTGCCGGCTTTTCTTCTTAATACTTCACCCACAAACTTAATACCTTTACCTTTGTAAGGCTCTGGCGGTCTGAAAGATCTAATCTTCGCAGCAACCATTCCTAATAGCTGCTTGTCGTGACTCTTCATCACTAAGATTGGATTTTGTCTTCTTTCAGTTTTTGCTTCTATCTGAATCTCTTTCGGGATCTGCATTACAAAGTTATGAGAAAAACCAAGTGACATCTCTAACATCTGTCCTTTGCTTTCAGCTTTGTAACCTACACCAACAAATTCTTGTTGTGTTGTGTATCCTTCTGTTACACCTACAACCATATTGTTGATAAGTGAACGATATAAACCATGCATCGCGCGATGGCGCTGCTGGTCAGTTGGTCTTTTTACTTCAAGTGTTCCATCGTTAATCTCTACACTTAGATCAGAATCTACTTTCTGTGTAAGTTCACCTAATGGCCCTTTTACAGTAACAAGGTTACTTTTATCAACTGTAACTGTTACGTTAGCAGGGATACTTACAGGCATTTTTCCTATTCGTGACATTCTAATTCCCTCCTATCTTAATATACGTAACAAAGTACTTCGCCACCAACGTTTTGGTTTCTGGCTTCCTTATCGGTAATAACGCCATGCGATGTTGACATAATAGCAACACCTAATCCGTTTAATACGCGAGGTATCTCGGTGGTGTCTACATATTTTCTTAACCCTGGACGACTAATACGCTGCATCTTTTTGATGGCAGAGATTTTAGTCTGAGGATGATACTTAAGTGCTATTTTTATAGTACCCTGGATTTCACCATCTATAAATTTATAGCTAAGAATATATCCCTTATCGTAAAGAATCTTGGTAATTTCCTTCTTCAAGTTACTAGCAGGGATTTCCACTACTTTATGTTTAGCGTGGATCGCATTTCTAACGCGTGTTAGAAAGTCTGCAATTGGATCTGTCATCTCTATTCTTTCTTTATATATTTTTTACCAACTAGCTTTTTTAACTCCAGGGATTAAACCGGCTGATGCCATTTCTCTGAAGGTAATTCTACTAATACCAAACTGGCGCATGTATCCTTTTGGACGACCTGTTAACTTGCATCTGTTATGATATCTGATAGGACTAGAATTCTTTGGTAATTTTTGCAAACCAACAGAATCTCCTTCAGCTTTCAGTGCCGCACGTTTATCAGCATACTTTTCAATCAGCTTTTGGCGCTTTACTTCGCGCGCTTTCATTGACTCTTTTGCCATGATGTATTAGTTCTTTTTAATATTTTTAAATGGTAGTCCAAATTCTCTTAGAAGTGCATATGCTTCTTCATCAGTTTTGGCTGTAGTAACGAAAGTGATATCACAACCCATAATGTTGTTGATTTTATCAATTTCGATTTCAGGAAAAATAATCTGCTCGGTGATACCCAATGAATAGTTACCCTTACCGTCAAATTTAAAATTTATTCCTCTAAAGTCACGAATTCGTGGAAGTGCAACAGCTACTAGTCGCTCTAAAAACTCGTACATTTTCTCTCTACGTAAAGTTACTTTAACACCAATTGGCATTTTCTTTCTTAACTTAAAGTTAGAGATATCTTTTTTAGATATGGTTTGAACAGCTTTCTGACCAGCAATAGAACTTAACTCAACCTGAGCGCTATCGATCATTTTCTTATCAGAAATAGCTTTACCAATACCTTGATTTAATACGATCTTAGTTAATCGTGGTACCTGCATTGTACTCTTATACTTAAACTCTTTAAGTAACGCTGGTACAACGTCTTCTTTATACTTCGTCTGTAGATTCGGCGTGAATTCCATTACTTAATCTCCTCTTGTGATTGTTTTGCGTAACGCACCAATTTATTAGTTTTCTCATCTAACTTTCTCCCAACTCTCGTTGGTTTCCCTGTTGATGGGTCTACTGGCAGAATATTCGAAATATGAATCGTAGCTTCTTTCTTAACAATACCGCCTTGAGGATTTTCCGCATTCGGCTTGGTATGCTTTGAAACCATGTTCACTCCTTCAACAATAGCACGGTCTTTCTCGCGAATAACTTCAAGTACTCGTCCTTGTTGTCCTTTGTACTCTCCACAAATCACAGCAACTGTGTCGCCTTTCTTTATATGTAATTTCTTTTGCATTGCTCAACAAATTAAATATTATAAAACCTCAGGAGCTAGAGATACAATTTTCATGTACTGCTTCTCACGCAATTCTCTAGCCACAGGGCCAAAAATACGTGTACCCCTCATTTCGCCAGCTTGATTTAACAATACACATGCATTGTCATCAAAACGGATATAAGATCCGTCTGGTCTTCTAATCTCTTTTCTTGTGCGAACTACAACTGCTGTTGAAACAATTCCTTTCTTAACTTCTCCAGAAGGGATTGCACTTTTTACAGTTACGATAATTCTGTCTCCAATAGAGGCATATCGCTTCCGAGTACCACCAAGTACACGTATACATAAAACTTCTTTCGCACCACTGTTGTCGGCTACATTAAGCCTTGATTCCTGTTGTACCATGGTTTATTTAGCTCTTTCTACAATTTCAACTAATCTCCAACACTTATTCTTACTGAGCGGACGTGTTTCCATTATCCTTACAGTATCTCCAATATTACAATCGTTCTTTTCGTCGTGTGCAGTAAACTTCGAAGTTTTATTTACGAATTTACCATATATTGGATGCTTTTCTTTTCTCTTGACCGCAATTACAATGGATTTTTCCATTTTGTTGCTGACAACGACACCCGTCATTTCTTTTCTCAGGTTACGATTCTCTTCCATCATTGTAATATTAAACGTTCTGTGCTTTATTTAATTCACGTTTACGTAATTCAGTCTTCAACCTAGCCACTGTTCTTTTAGATTCACCAATCTTAATAGGATTATCTAGTGGAGACACTGCGTGGTTTAATTTCAGTTTGCCTAAAATTACCAACTCCTCGTCTATGCGTTCAACCAATTCGTTATCTGTCAATTGTATAATCTCTGAATTCTTCATTTCTTCTCTATTGATTATTCAGCGTAGTCGTTTCTAACCACAAATTTTGTTTTAACAGGTAGCTTCTGCGCTGCTAACCTAAGAGCTTCTTTTGCCACCTCAAGTGAAACACCTTCTGCTTCGAAAAGAATTCTACCAGGAGAAACTCTCGCTACGAACATTTCAGGAGCACCTTTACCTTTACCCATACGTACTTCAGCAGGCTTCTTTGTAATTGGCTTATCAGGAAATACTCGTATCCAGATTTGTCCTTCACGTTTCATGTGACGAGTTACAGCCTGACGAGCTGCCTCTATTTGACGGCCGGTTAACCAAATGGTATCTAATGATTTGATTCCAAAAGAACCAAATGATAATTGATTACCTCTTTGGGCATTACCTTTCATTCTGCCCTTTTGATGCCTTCTGTATTTTGTTTTTCTAGGTTGTAACATTTCTTCAGAATTTTTTCAGTTCTATCCTCTTATTCCACCTAACTATTTACGTCTCTTCTTGAAACCAGGCTTCTGATCTTTAACACCAACATTTGGTGATAAATCGCGTTTGCCATAAATTTCACCTTTACAGATCCACACTTTGATACCTACTTTACCAACTTTGGTATCGGCCTCTGAAAGTGCGTAATCAATATCAGCACGTAATGTATGAAGTGGTGTACGTCCTTCTTTGTACATTTCTGAACGAGCCATCTCAGCTCCATTCAAACGACCAGAAATCTGTATCTTAATTCCCTCAGCACCCATTCTCATTGAAGAAGCAATAGACATCTTAATAGCACGGCGATAAGCGACACGGCCTTCTAACTGACGAGCAATGTTGTTTCCAACAATAATCGCGTCAAGCTCCGGACGTTTAATTTCGTAAATATTAATCTGAACTTCTTTTTTGGTAATTTTCTTAAGCTCTTCTTTTAGCTTATCTACTTCCTGTCCACCTTTTCCGATGATAATACCCGGACGTGCAGTGTGCACGGTAACAGTTACAAGCTTAAGTGTACGCTCAATAATAATTCTCGAAATGCTGGCTTTAGCCAAACGTGCGTTAAGATACCTTCTAATTTTGTCGTCTTCAACAATTTTATCAGCATAATTCTTACCACCGTACCAGTTAGAGTCCCATCCTTTGATGATTCCTAGCCTGTTGCCTATTGGATTAACTTTCTGTCCCATCTACCAGCTTTTATTCGTTATCTTCATTTACGATTTCAGTATCTGCAGCAACATTACTCTTTAAGTGTAATGTTACATGATTCGATCTCTTGCGAATCCTGTGAGCCCTTCCTTGCGGTGCAGGTCTCAAACGCTTTAACATTCTAGCAGAGTCAACAAATATTTCCCCTACAAACAATTGTCCATCTTCAAGCCTAACACCTTCGTTCTTGGCTTCCCAGTTAGCAATTGCCGAAATTAAAAGTTTCTCTAGTCTAACAGAAGCATCTTTCTTACTAAACTTAAGAATATTTAGTGCCTTATTAACTTCAACGCCACGGATCAAATCTGCAACTAACCTCATTTTTCGAGGTGAAGTAGGACAATTGCGAAGTGTAGCAAAATATTGTTGCTTCTTTTCTTCCTTTAATTGCTCTGCTCTTTGTCTTTTTCTTGCGCCCATTTCTATAATTTTCAGCTCTTAGGCTAATTATTTCTTCTTATTACCTGCGTGACCTCTATAAGTACGAGTCGGTGCGAATTCTCCAAGTTTGTGTCCAACCATGTTTTCAGTAATGTAAACAGGGATAAACTTGTTTCCATTATGCACGGCTAATGTGTGACCTACAAAGTCTGGTGAAATCATCGATCGGCGAGCCCATGTCTTAATTACAGACTTCTTACCAGCATCATTCATAGTTAGAACTTTGCGCTCTAATTTGAAATCGATGAATGGGCCTTTTTTCAGTGATCTACTCATAATATATTATTTTTTCCTTCTTTCGATTATGTACTTATTTGAAGCTTTTGTTTTTGAACGGGTTTTGTAACCTTTAGCAGGCATTCCGTTTCTTGAACGTGGTAAACCACCTGAAGCTTTACCTTCACCACCACCCATTGGGTGATCAACTGGGTTCATAACAACACCACGTACTCTTGGTCTTCTTCCTAACCAACGCTTTCGTCCAGCTTTACCTGATCGTTCTAATTGATGATCAGAGTTTGAAACTGTACCAATTGTAGCTTTACAAGTAATAAGTATCTTTCTTACTTCTCCAGAAGGCATCTTAAGCATTGCAAATTTTCCTTCACGAGAAACTAATTGTGCATAAGCTCCAGCACTTCGTGCAATAACAGCACCTTGTCCGGGATGTAACTCAATGTTATGAACAATTGTTCCTAATGGAATCTCTGCAAGGAATAATGAATTACCAACTTCAGGTGCAACACCTTTTCCTGATAATAGTACATCGCCTACTTTAATTCCTGTAGGAGCAACTATGTAGCGCTTTTCTTCATCTTTATACTGAACTAAAGCAATACGAGCTGTTCTATTTGGATCATACTCTATAGAAAGTACTTCAGCCGGCATTCCGTCTTTCTCTCTCTTAAAATCGATAATCCTATATCTTCTTTTGTGACCACCACCTAAATAGCGCATTGTCATTCTACCAGAATTATTTCTACCACCTGATTTCTTAAGTGGAGCCAATAATGACTTCTCAGGCTTGTTTGTAGTAACTTCTTCGAAAGTACTGGCAATCTTATGTCTCTGTCCCGGTGTGTTCGGTTTTAATTTTCTTAATGCCATGACAATTAAATATTGCTATAAAAATCTATTTGTTCACCTTCAGCAATTGTTATAATTGCCTTTTTATATGAAGAGGTTTTTCCAGCAAGAACACCAGTACGGGTGAATCTAGTCTTTCTTTTTCCACCGTATCTTAGTGTATTAACAGCGTCTACTTCAACACCGTACATCTCTTCTACTGCTTTTTTAATCTGTAGCTTATTTGCAGTTTTTTCAACTATAAAAGCATAACGATTAAGCCTTTCGCCTAATGACGTCATTTTCTCAGTTACTACAGGTTTTAATATAATTTCCATGCGAAAAACCTCCTAATTCTTAAAAGTCTTCTCTAAAACGTCGATTGAGCTCTCAGCAAACAATAAAGTTGAGGCATTCAAAATATCATAAGTGGTTAACTCAGACGCTATTACAACTTTACTTCTTTCCAAATTCCTGGACGACAAATATATGGATTTATTTGGTTGAGACAGAACTAAAACCATTTTTTTATCATCTAATTTCAAATTATTCCTCAAAGCCACCATTTCCTTGGTCTTTGGAGCTTCAAAATTGAAATCTTCAAGAATCATTATATCTTTCTTTTGAACTTTGTAAGCTAAAGCCGATTTTCTGGCTAATTGCTTAATTTTTTTGTTCAATTTAAAATAGTAATCTCTAGGACGAGGACCGAAAACAGTACCACCACCACGAAACAAAGGACTCTTAATACTACCAGCACGTGCGGTACCAGTTCCCTTCTGACGCTTAATCTTACGTGTACTTCCTACAATTTCTGCTCTCTCTTTCGACTTGGCTGTACCTTGTCGATTGTTAGCCATATATTGCTTAACATCTAGATAGATTGCGTGATCGTTTGGTTCAATACCAAAAACTTCATCGCTCAACTGTATCTTGCGGCCAGTATCACTACCAGCTATATTATATACTGCTAATTCCATTTTATTTATTGATAATTACATATGAACCATTAGGACCAGGAATCGATCCTTTTACTAACAACACATTCTCATCTGCGATAAGCTTAACGATTGCCAAATTGGTAACCTTAACTCGGTCGTTACCCATTCGGCCAGCCATACGCATGCCTTTAAATACTCTAGACGGATAAGAAGAAGCTCCAAGAGATCCAGGTGCTCTTAAACGGTTATGCTGACCGTGAGTCGCATCTCCAACACCTTTAAATCCGTAGCGCTTTACAACGCCCTGGAAACCTTTACCTTTACTTGTACCGGTTACATCAACCCAACGATCGTCTTTTAATACGTCGCCAACAGTTAATACATCCCCAAGTTTTACGTGGTCGAATTGACCTCTAAACTCTACTAGTTTTCTTTTTGGTGCAGTACCGGCCTTTTTAAAATGACCAGCCATTGCTTTCCCCGCGTTCTTCTCACTCTTATCCTCAAATGCAATTTGCACTGCATCATAGCCGTCCTGCTCCTGGGTCTTGATTTGTGTTACAACACAAGGACCCGCTTCAATAACAGTGCATGGTAAGTTTTTACCCTCGGCACTGAAAATAGATGTCATACCTATTTTTTTCCCAATTAATCCTGGCATGTTTACTTGTATTTAAATTATCAAACTTTAATTTCTACTTCAACACCACTTGGCAACTCCAACTTCATCAAGGCATCAATTGTTTTTGCAGTTGAACTGTAAATATCCAAAAGCCTTTTGTATGATGATAATTGAAACTGTTCTCTGGATTTCTTATTCACGAAAGGTGATCGTAGTACAGTAAAAATTCGCTTGTGAGTTGGCAATGGGATAGGACCACTTACAACTGCTCCTGTAGCCTTTACTGTTTTTACAATCTTCTCTGCTGATTTATCAACCAGGTTGTGATCGTACGATTTAAGCTTAATCCTAATCTTTTGGCTCATTTCTTTATAATACTATTAATTAAAATACCTGTCCTGTAATTTTGGTGATTACTGCTTCCGCAATATTCTTTGGCACTTCTTCGTAGTGAGAGAATTCCATTGTAGAAGTAGCTCTACCTGATGTTAATGTTCTTAGAACTGTAACATAACCGAATTTCTCTGACAACGGCACCTTGGCTTTTACTATTCGTGAGCCAGACTTTTCTTCCATTCCACTAATTTGGCCACGTCGCTTATTAAAGTCGCTTATTACATCTCCCATATACTCTTCAGGAGTTACAACTTCTGCAGACATTACCGGCTCCATTAATACTGGATTTGCCTTAACTGCTGCATGTTTAAATGCTTGACGCGCCGCGATCTCAAATGAAAGCTGATCAGAGTCAACAGCATGGAATGAACCATCTAATAAGACAACTTTTAAACTTTCCACAGCGTATCCTGCAAGTGGTCCGTTGCTCATTGCATTTTTAAAACCCTTCTCAATTGATGGAATATATTCTTTTGGAACATTACCACCTTTAATCTCACTAATAAATTGTAATCCTGTTACACCTTCATCTGCTGGAGATATTCTCACAACTATGTCGGCAAATTTACCACGACCACCACTCTGCTTCTTGAATACTTCTCTATGTTCAACAGTGCCAGTAATTGCCTCCTTGTAATTTACCATAGGAGCACCCTGACTACATTCTACAGAGAATTCACGCTTTAATCTATCAAGTAAGATTTCAAGGTGAAGCTCACCCATTCCACTAATTACCGTTTGACCTGAGTCAATATCAGTTTTCACCTGGAATGTTGGATCCTCTTCTGCTAATTTACCTAAAGCAGTACCAAGCTTATCTACATCTGCTTGTGTTTTAGGTTCTACTGCTACACCAATAACTGGGTCAGGGAAACTAATATTCTCTAACATTATTGGGTTCTTAAGATCGCAAATAGAGTCTCCTGTTCTTAAATCTTTAAATCCAACAGCTGCACAAATATCACCTGCGCCAATTTCTGTCATTGGATTTTGCTTGTTAGCGTGCATTTGGTATAAACGTGTTATACGTTCTTTTTTACCTGTTCTTAAGTTAAGAACATGCATACCTGCCTTTAGAACACCAGAGTAAACTCTTACAAACGCTAATCGTCCTACATATGGATCGGTTGCAATTTTAAATGCTAAGGCTGAAAAAGGTTCCGTAGTTTCAGGAAGCCTTTGTATTTCTTTTTCTGTGTCTGGATCGATACCTGTTACAGCACCAACATCAATCGGACTAGGTAGTAAAGAAATTACTGCGTCAAGAAGGCGTTGAACACCTTTATTCTTAAATGCAGATCCACACATTACAGGAATAATTGCCCTGTCGATTGTAGCTTTTCGAATTACTGCCATCATCTCGTCCGGAGTGATTGAATCAGGATCTTCGAAGAAACGCTCTAAAAGCGCATCATCGTATTCTGCCACTGCTTCAATTAATTTTCCTCTCCATTCAAGAACTTCTTCCTTCATATCCTCTGGAATATCTTCCAGTTCATACTTAGTACCTGAAGTTTTATCGTCGTACCAAACAACAGCTTTATTTTCGAGTAAATCAACTACTCCTCTAAATCCTTCTTCTGATCCAATTGGAATCTGAATAGGAATAGGTCTAGCTTTAAGTTTATCTTCGATCTGACCAACTACACCATAAAAGTCCGCGCCGACACGGTCCATCTTATTTACGAATGCAATGCGAGGTACCTCGTACCTGTCTGCTTGACGCCATACAGTTTCTGATTGCGGCTCAACGCCACCAACAGCACAAAATACAGCAACCGCACCATCTAAGATTCTTAAAGATCTTTCTACTTCAACAGTAAAATCAACGTGACCCGGAGTGTCAATAATATTGATTTTATACTCATTGTTTTTGTAGTTCCAATAGGTGGTTGTTGCAGCGGAAGTAATTGTAATTCCCCTCTCCTGCTCCTGAACCATCCAGTCCATAGTAGCAGCTCCATCATGCACTTCCCCAATTCGATGTGTTTTCCCTGTATAAAAGAGAATACGCTCGGTAGTCGTAGTTTTACCGGCATCGATATGGGCCATTATCCCAATATTACGCGTATGTTCTAACTTCCCTGCCATCGCTATTAAAACCTAAAATGTGCAAAAGCTTTGTTTGCTTCTGCCATACGATGAGTATCTTCTTTCTTCTTGAATGCTGCACCTTCTTCATTGTAGGCTGCAACAATTTCTGCGGCAAGTTTCTCACTCATAGAACGACCAGACCTTTTTCTAGAGTAAAGCACCATATTCTTGATACTTATTGATCTCTTTCTTTCCGGACGGATTTCCATTGGCACCTGAAAGGTAGCACCACCAACACGTCGAGACTTAACCTCTACGCCAGGAGTAATATTCTCAAGAGCTTTCTTCCATACATCTAATGGAGCAATCTCTTCGTCTTTCATTTTCTTACCAACGATGTCAAGGGCGTCATAAAAAATATTGAATGCAATATTCTTTTTTCCGTCCATCATGAGGTCGTTAATAAAAAGTGTTACCAGCTTGTCGTTAAACTTCGGATCTGGTAATACAATTCGCTTCTTCGGTTTAGCTTTTCTCATTATTAGAAAATCTTATGAGATATTAATTATTTTTTTTGTTTTGGACGCTTAGCACCATACTTTGAACGACGTTGAGTACGACCTTCAACACCAGTTGTGTCAAGTGCACCTCTAATGATATGGTATCTTACTCCCGGAAGGTCTTTTACTCTTCCACCTCGAATTAGTACAATAGAGTGTTCCTGTAAGTTATGTCCTTCACCAGGGATGTAAGCATTTACTTCCTTCTGGTTTGTTAAACGAACTCTTGCTACTTTACGCATAGCTGAATTCGGCTTTTTAGGAGTTGTTGTATACACACGTAAACAAACACCTCTTCTCTGTGGACATGAATCTAAGGCAGGAGCCTTACTTTTGTCTACTAATTTCGTTCTTCCTTTTCTTACTAATTGTGATATTGTCGGCATTTTCCAGCTTTTAAAAACTTTTTAAAACTTTTTAACAAATTGGTGTGCAAAGATATTGTTTTTTCCTTAAAAACAATACCTATAACCAAATAATTTAAAAAAGCCTAAAACCCCCACTAGGTGCTTGTAAAAACTCCTAAAGATCAACAACTTAAATAGTGCTTGAGTTTGGCTCTTAAAAAAAGTAGGTGGCAAAAGTACTCTATTTTGTGAAACTTCCTACATTTAGCATGCAAATATAAAATATAAACTTTGCATCACCGGCCATGATCCCCCTTTAACACTGACTGAATCGACAAAGCAATTTACCTGATTAAAAACATGGCAGTTCGTCTACCACGATTGAGATGAAGGCTGTTCTGAAATTTCCAGAGGTATACCTTATATAATATAGGTATAATTGTTAGGCTTCAGTTATCCTGAATCCGTTCTAGTTAGTATCCAAATAAAACGATGCTTCTGGCGCAGCCTTTTGCACTGCCATAATTAGCTTGCAAAGCCAATAGTTTGATAATAGACGAGTTGAATGTATACCGCATGTTTATTGACATATAATAAGGTTGAAAACAGTCTCATTCACATTTGTTGATTTTTAAAATTTTATTAGCTTTGACCACCCTTTTTAAGGCTGATATATAGATACTTTATATAATAATTTAAGAATAAGCGAACATGAAAATTTACGAGAGCAATCAAATCAAAAATATCACGCTCGTTGGGAACTCTGGTTCTGGTAAGACGACCTTAGCTGAAAGCATGCTATTTCAAGGTGGTGTTATCGACAGAAGAGGAGATGTTGGAACTAAGAATACTGTTTCTGATTACAATGATATAGAGCATGAAAACCAGAATTCAATTTTCTCTACCGTGCTTTATGCTGAGGCAAACAATGCCAAGCTTAATTTTATTGACAATCCGGGTCTAGACGATTTCGTTGGAGGTTCTATTACTGCTTATCATGTTGCCGACTTGGCATTAATGGTAATTAATGGACAGAATGGTGTTGAGGTTGGAACTGAAATCCAGGGACGTCATGCTGCCAGACTAAACAAACCAATGATGTTTGTTTTAAACCAAATGGATCATGACAAAGCAAACTATGATAAATCAGTTGAAACGCTAAAAGAAAAATTTGGTGGCAACGCTGTAGTTATTCAATATCCAGTAGCAACTGGAATCGATTTCACTTCAATTATTGATGTGATTACCATGAAAATGTACACTTATGGTGCAGACGGTGGTAATGCAGAAGTAAGTGAAATTCCTGACAACGAAAAAGACAGAGCTGAAGAACTACATTCAATTTTAGTTGAGAAGGCTGCTGAAGCTGACGAAGCTTTAATGGAGAAGTTTTTCGAAACGGAAACATTAACCCGCGAAGAAATGACCATGGGAATTTCTCAAGGTTTGAGAACACGCGGTATCTTCCCTATCTTCTGTATTTCTGCAAAGAAAAATATGGGTGTTGATAGATTAATGGAATTCCTTTCAAGAACAGCACCTTCTGCTTCTGAAATGCCAGGTGTAGTAAATAAGGATGAAGAAGTTATTGAGTGCGATCCTAAAGGGCCTGCTTCAATTTTTATCTTTAAGACGACCATTGAGCCGCATATTGGTGAAGTATCATACTTCAAAGTAATGTCTGGAGAAATTACAGAAAGCATTGACCTTACAAACTACTCGTCAGGTACTAAAGAAAGAATTTCACAGATTTTTGCATGTGCAGGTAAACACAGACAAAAGACAACCAAAATGGTTGCCGGTGATATAGGTGGTACTGTTAAAATGAAAAACACAAAAACAGACCATACATTAAATATTGGTGGACAAGACTGGACATTCCCTGGTGTTGATTTCCCAGAACCAAAGTACCGTTCTGCTATTAAATCAGTAACTGAAGGTGAAGAAGAGAAAATGGCTGAAGCATTAAACAAAATGCACCAGCAAGATCCTACAATCACTATAGAATTCTCTAAGGAACTTAAACAAATTATTGTTTCTGGTCAGGGTGAATACCACTTGAATATTCTAAAATGGCATTTGGATAATATCTACAAAGTAGACACTGAATACATTCCACCAAGAATACCTTATCGCGAAACAATTACAAAACAAGCACAGTCATCATACAAGCACAAAAAGCAGTCTGGTGGTTCCGGACAGTTTGGTGAAGTGCACATGGTAATTGAACCATTTGTAGAAGGGGCTCCGGATCCGGTTAAGTTTAAGATTAACGGAAAAGAGCAAAACGTAAATGTTAGAGGAAAAGAAGAACATACACTTCCTTGGGGTGGAAAACTTATTTTCTATAACTGTATTGTTGGTGGAGCTATTGATGCTCGTTACCTTCCAGCTATCCTTAAAGGTATTATGGAGAAGATGGAAGAAGGTCCTTTAACAGGTTCCTATGCCCGTGATATTAGAATATCTATATATGATGGTAAAATGCACGCCGTTGACTCAAACGAGATTTCGTTTAAGCTAGCTGGTAGATATGCATTTAGTGCTGCATTTAAAGATGCCGGCCCGAAGATTATGGAACCAGTTTACGACGTAGAAGTACTTGTACCTTCTGATTATATGGGTGATGTTATGAGCGACCTGCAGGGACGCCGTGCCATGATTCAAGGTATGAGCAGTGAAGGTGGATACGAGAAAATTAAAGCTACTGTACCTTTAGCTGAAATGAATAAGTATTCAACTGCTCTAAGTTCTATTACCAGTGGACGTGCAACTTATACAATGAAATTTGCCAAGTACGAACCAGTACCAGGTGACTTACAAGATGTATTGCTTAAAGCTTACGAAGCAGAACAAGAAGACGAAGATTAATTCTTTCAAACTATATTATGGAAATGCCACCTCTAAAGGGTGGCATTTTTATTTTATCTTTGTTCTTCAAATAATTGAACACCCCTTTATTTATTATTGTTACAATAACAAAATCAGGAAACTCAAGTTATTACTGTTAAAACCAAAATGAAGAAATCATTTATAATCATATCATCAATTCTGCTTTTTGCAATAAGTGGTTTTGCCCAGCCTAAGTTTAACGATTCAAAACTAGCTCACGAATATTACAGGAATAAAGAATACGCAAAAGCGGTTATCTTTTTTGAAGAACTGTACAGTACAACCAAATCAAAATCATACCTGACTTTTTACCTGAATTGTTTGTGGGAACTAAACAAGTTTGATGAGGCGGAAAAAGTGCTCAAGAAAGAAATAAGAAAAAACTCTGATGATGCATCACTTTATGTTGAATTAGGCACTAACTATAAAAAGCAGGGCGACCTTGAAAGCGCAGAAGAAAAATTTGAGCAAGCTCTTAAAAAGCTAAAACCAAAGAGCAACGACATCTATCATTTAGCGAATGCATACACCCGCATAAGAGAATTCGACTACGCCGAAAAAACTTATCTGAAAGGACGGGAACTTTTAAACGACAACAACCTTTATCGCAATCAACTTGCGAACGTGTATATGTATCAGCGAAAGCATGACTTAATGATAAATGAATACATGTACTGGATACTGGAACGCCCGGAAAACATTAAGCACGTTCAAAACAGACTGCAGTCGCTTCTTATGGCCGATGTTGAAGACAACATGTATTCAATGGTTAAAGGAGAAATAATAAAACGTATTCAGGCCTCTCCGGATGTTCAAATTTACAATGAACTTCTAACTTGGTTGTACATTCAAAAGAAAGAGTTTAATAAAGCTTTTGTACAATCAAAAGCCATGGATAAACGCAACGACCTTAAAGGAGCTGAAGTGTACAAGCTGGCAAACATGGTTGTCAAGAACAAGTCATATGATTTAGCTAAAAAAATGTATTCCTACGTACTGGAGTATGGTAAGGAATCACCTGTATATTATCTAGCCAAGAAAAATTACCTGAATACTTCATACCTGATTCTTAAGCAAGACGGAAAACAGTCAAACACCGATCTTCAGGAACTAAAAACAGCTTACCTGCAAGCTTTGGATGAATTCGGACACTATCCACAATCAGCCCCAATCATGTTGGATTTTGCACATCTACGTGGTTTCTATCTTGGTGAGATTGATGAAGCAATAGCACTTCTTGAAATCTTAATTGCAATGCCAAACATTGAGCCGGATCTAATAAGTGAATCGAAATTAGAACTTGCTGAAATTAAATTGATGACCGGAGATATTTGGGATGCAGCGTTAATATATGGCCAGGTTGAAAAAGCCAACCAAACCAATCCTATTGGTCACGAAGCTAAATTCCGAAAAGCAAAACTGTACTATTATAGTGGAAACTTTGACTGGGCACAAGCGCTTCTTGATATATTAAAAGCAAGTACCTCGAAACTTATTGCCAACAATTCTTTTGAACTGGCAGAACTAATTAACGACAACACGGCTTTAGATACTTCGATAACCGCCATGCAAATGTTTGCACGTGCTGACATGCTGGCCTTTCAACAACAAGAAACCGCCTCCTTGCTTACCTATGACTCCATTATGACCCTATTTCCTGACCACTCACTAATTGATGAGAGCTACATGCGAAAAGGGGATTTGTACAGCAAGCAGCAAAACTTTGCAAATGCCATTGCATGCTACCAGGTAATAGTTGACAACTACAGCTCCGAAGTTTTAGGAGATAACGCCCTGTTTAAACTTGCCGATTTATATGAAAATAAAATAATGGATAAGGAAACGGCGATGACCCTTTACCAAAAACTTCTTACAGATTATCCATCCAGTATATTTGGTGTCGAGTCCCGAAAGCGTTTTAGAAATATAAAAGGTGATGAGCCTATAGAACAAATGACTATAGAAGAAAAATTCTTTCATGGCATACCAAACTGAAAATCTAATATTAGGGATTGACCCTGGAACCTCTATTACTGGTTATGCTCTGTTAAAAGCAAGCAAACCTAAACCAACAATAGTTGCTATTGGAATCATCAATCTTAAAAAATTCGATAACCATTACGATAAACTCAAGCATATACATACAAGTATTGAGCGACTAGTAAAACAATACAAACCGAATGTACTAGCCATTGAGGCTCCCTTTTATGGCAAGAACATACAATCAATGCTGAAACTTGGTAGAGCGCAAGGAGCAGCTATAACAGCAGCGCTGAGCATCGATATGCCAATTCATGAATATGCACCTAAAAAAATTAAAGTAGCCATTACCGGTAACGGGAATGCCTCTAAAGAACAGGTTGCTGAATTTCTGCAAAGCTATTTAAACTTTAAGCTAGACTCTAAAAACCTTGATGCAACCGATGCACTTGGGGCAGCTGTTTGTCATTATTTTCAAAACCCAAATCTGGAAACGACTAAGAGTTATAAAAACTGGGGGGACTTTATAAAGAAAAATCCCGATCGTTTAGCCTGACCGGGATTCTATATTAAAGTTTCGATTTAATCTTATCTAAGATTTCCTCCATCTCCTCAGGAGGTAAGGTTAACTTTGGCCTGGAAAACTCAATGTCCTTTTCACTATTCAAAGGCACCAAGTGGATGTGTGCATGCGGCACTTCCAATCCAAGCACGGCAACTCCTACCCTTTTGCAAGGTATAGCAGCTCCTACCGCCTTGGCAATCTTTTTTGCAAAAACCATCATGCCGGCTATCAGCGTATCGTCCACATCAAAAATATAATCAACTTCCTTTTTAGGGATTACCAGGGTGTGCCCCTTTACTATAGGATTAATATCTAAGAAAGCGTAATAATCTTCTGTTTCCGCTACCTTGTATGAAGGTATATCACCATTAACAATTTTTGTGAAAATGCTTGCCATAATCTTATAATGCTATTTCAAGAATTTGAAAAACCATATTTCCAGATGGTACAGCTACTTCAACTTCGTCACCAACCTTTTTACCTAGCAAGCCTTTTGCAATAGGTGTATTAACTGATAACTTCTTTGCTTTTAAATCTGCTTCGCTATCGGATACTAAAGTATATTCCATAGTAGCGTTAGTTTTCATATTCTTAATAGTTACCCTATTAAAAATCTGAACGGTCTCAGTATCTAACCTCGATTCATCAATTAATCTTGAATAAGCTACTGTATTCTCTAGTTTCGAAATTTTCAGCTCAAGTAAGCCTTGTGCTTCTTTAGCTGCGTCATATTCTGCATTCTCAGAAAGGTCGCCTTTATCACGTGCTTCTGCAATTTGCTTTGAAATAGCAGGTCGTTCAACCTTTTTCAATTGCTCTAACTCGGCTTTCAATCTTGCTAACCCTTCTTCAGTTACATATGAAACCTGACTCATGTTTATCCTTTTAGTTCAAATTATATAAAAAGAAAAAGAATCCCGATAGATCGGGACTCTTTCACTTTGCAAAGATATTGAGTTTTTTATATATCTACAAACTTATTCTTGCACCTACTGAATGAACACCTAAGAAAGGATTAGTAGTTCGGTAAGAATAATCGATAGAGAAGAAAGAGCCAGCCTCTTTATTCAAAGGCACCTGTAAAGAGAAACCATAACTTACTCCTGTGTATAAAGTTTCACTTGCTTCGTAATCGCCAATTTGTTCTTCATGTACATAACCACCTCTCAAGAATAAGATGTTCTTGTAAGCAAACTCAGCACCAAAATGGAACTGGTCTTTGGTAAATGCATTTGAGGTAAAATTAAGTGCAGGCGATAAACGTACATCCTGTGAAAAGTTAAGATCATATGCAAAACCGATGGTAATTAACGATGGCAGCTCAAATGCCGCTGATCGCTGCTCAACTGTCATGTCAACCTCTGTTTCAGGGATAGTTCCTCTGAATGAAATACCGTCACCCTGGAATTTTGCTGTTGGACCAACATTTTTCATGGCTATTCCGAAACGCATTTGTTCCTGGTTACCGGTTACATACTGGATACCTGCATCGAATGCAATTCCACTAGCTGCAACATCGGCAATGGCTTCGTTAATAATCTTAACGGTAACACCACCAAAAATACTGTTTGAAAATTCCTTCGCATATGAAACTCCAATAACACTTGCCTGCGGGTGGAATGTTCCAACGCCACCTTCCGGTAAGAATACGGTTGTTATTTCATTTTCGCCATAATCAAGCGAAACAATAGACATACTTAAAACTCCTGATTCTCCAACCTTCTGTGAAAAACCGAATGCATTTAAAGCAATATCGGCTCCACTATAAAGGTTTGTGTGGGTAAACATAAGTTCTGTTTTCTGCGTAAAAGCACTACCCGCCACATTTAAAAATGTTGACTCGAGACCTACGCATCTGGCTGTGTTTGCACCGCCCCAGCCGCTACCAGCAGCCCACGGATTAATGAGCAGATACGCTGCACCTGCTTCACCTGCACGCTGCGGATTACCTGCAAGAACTTCTTGAGGCATCGTAGCTGCAAAAACTAACACTATTGATAATATCTGTAAAAATCGTTTCATAACAATTATATTTTTCTCGTATATGATTTAGAATGCATTTAAGTCAACCGGACGCATAGCTCCAAACCACTTCAATACTTTTTCACCAATTTCATAAGCATCAATATGAATAATGTATACACCACTAGCTATAGGTATACCATACTGATTCTTAAGATCCCAATCCTGATAAGATAATGGACTGTCCTTCTTAAATCTTCTAATCAATGTACCGTTTACATTGTAAACAGAAATAGCACATTTTTGTGGAAGATTCGTAATCTTAATCAAATTCTCAAGCTGATTTAATTCATACTCTGAATAACCATAATATGGATTAGGAACAACATTAATAAGATCTAAGGCTTCTTCTGCAGTCTGCATATCATTCTTAGTTGCGGCAACACCTTTGGTTGTGAAGTTGTACTTAGGGAAGTTATCGTTCTGCATTTCTGTTGAATCAACTGCAAAACTTCCGAATCCAATTCTATGTGGATTTGCCATTCTTAAACGAACCGTAATATCACCAGTTGATAATGCATCTTCAAAAGATACATTTGCGTCGCGACCAGTTCTGTAAGGAATTGATGTCCACATAAAGTTCTGATAAGCCTTCTTACGTGTCAAGCTACTTGAAGCAGTTGCAAGTTCGTTAAACGTTTTACAACCATCGTAACCCGGCATGTCCATATAAACAGTCCCACTTGAGAGGATGTAATAGTTCTTTCCTAAGATGTAGATGTAGTGCTTACCACCAAACAATGTTTCACCAAAGTTTGAATAAATATTTGAAGTCGGATTGAATTTCATATCTCTACCGTTTTCACCAGGTAGGTTTGAAGCTTCACCATATACAATGTTTAATCGATCACCTGATTCAACGTCGATAGCGTAACCCGGGAACCAACCCATACCGCGCGGTGCAATATAGTTAGCAGCACTTTCAACATCACTGGTATCTTCAGTAGTTGCAAAATTACCATCCTTGTCAATTGAAGGAGAATCACGTAACTCGAACTTATACGAATCACCCTGACCAAATAATGCAGGTTGAATGATATCGAAAGATCCATTACCATCTTCGTCAATACTATCGTTCTCACTCATCTCAAGTACACATGATCTTGTCCACTTTGATCTGTCTGATGTAATTACAATATCAACACTTGATAAACGGAAGATGTTATACTTAATGTTCGCTTGTCCGTCTTGACGACCAGGACCATCTTTAATGTTTGATGTTAATTTGTACGGAGCCCAACGACCTTCGAGGAACTTCTCGAATGACTCTTCGTTGTCGTACTGTGCACCAAATAACTTATAGTCATTATTATCACCATCAGATTCATCAACCTGCGATCCGGCACGAATCCAGTTTAATTCTGGAGAGAAACTATAATCATCACCATCTGGAATAAAGTTCAACCAGGCATTGTTATCGGTATACTCAATAGTTGCGTCTCTTCTACCTAACTGAGGATCTTCTTCTACTGAAGATGTTACAGCCGGGAAGTCTTGTTCTTCGATGATAATTGAAAGACCTAATTCAGGAATAATTTGCTCATTTCTGATTGCAATAGTTGCTTCTGAATAAATTCTATCAATAATTTTTTCATTCTCTAGTGTATCTGTCTGGTAAATGTACCAGTAACCATCCTTAACACGGAAGTCTTTTGCATCAGCATTATTATAAAGCGCTGAGTCAGGATCAATACAAATCGAGAAATCACCTTCAGGAATATTCAATGGATCAACTACCTTAATCTTAATTGGAGATCCTTCGGCTGTATAGTGTCTAATATTTGTTGACCAAGGCTCTCCAGACATAATCTCGTCTAAAGTTTCTTGTGTAAGATCAACTACATTATCGCCACTACCAAAACCTTCAATCTGTGTTACTGGTAAATAATCACCATAACTGGCATTCATAATAGAACCACCATCTCTTGGATCTGGAATATGAGGAATAACCTCGTAAACTTTAATAGAACCTAAAGCACCTTTACGACCGGCGATATAAGGTTTCTTCTGACCTTTAACTGTTGTTCCATCATTTTGGTCGTATTTCATATAGTTATTATAACCATATGCTACAGCCAGGAAGTAATACTTCTTATGGTTTACAAGTGTTCTGTTTCCTGATGCAAATAAGTCTTCAGTAATTGTAAAACTATGCTCGATACCTAAGTCTTCTCCATTTACTTTCTCTTCAGGAATGTTTGCATTCAGCTCATCACTCCATGTATAGTTAACCAATTGATCGATGTTGTTCTTTACATCGCACTGGTATACTTCTCTAGCAAGGTTAATGTTGCCAATATCGCTAACTGATACCGAAGCATCCTTTAACTGATAAACCTGGTAACCTTCGAAACGGTAGAACTTATCAACTATGTCTACTTCACCGTTGTTATCAATATCAACATCTACAATAGAGAAATCCTTTTCAGAATATTGCTCAAGGTAGTTGTTTGAACTAGGTGTATTATAAATATGGAATACTAATTCCTGATCTAACTCAATGAAGTTCAATTCTGGCGCGTCAGGTCCATCAACTACTTTAAAACAATTGTCGAATAATAACTGTGCTTTATCATCAGCAATTCTAACCTCTTCAACAGATTCGAAAGGACCACCACCTGTAGCACGTGCCCATACAACACCAGTTGTAATATCGTTAACAGCACCCGGTTCCAATGTAAAAGGACCAGCTGATTGAACAAATCTTCTGTCACCTTCAGGATTACCGATAGTTTCTTCGCTCCAGTTTGGCATTGGTACACCACCCTGACCCCAACCACATGGGTCGGTATCCGATGGGAACATAAAGTCTGATTCAGTAGTTGTTGAACCAGAACCAGCATAGTGACCATTTCCACCATAAACCATGTTTGTTCCATCTCTCCAAATACCTCTTAGGTAGTTGTAGTAGTCAGGAGCAATAATAGGATCCACCAATGGACCAGTACTACCGTTGTTGTGATATAAGAATCTTCTCATACCCCAACGCTCGTTATCAGCAACACCGTCGCCAAAGTTCAATCCGTTAATGTTACCATTAAGAATGTTTCCATCACAAATTAATTCACCAGTTACAGGGTCGTAACTAGATGGATTATCAATTCCATCAGCATCCTGGTAAGGACCTTCAAAAAAGTCAACACCAACAGCAGGAGGAGGAGGTGTTGGACCACCATATGCAAAAGTCTGTCCGGTACCATCGGCAGGAAGACCATTGTATAAGTAACCTAAACCACGTTGTACGTCGCAACCTACATAATCGTCCCATGCATATCCCATATCCGCATCAGTCCAAATACCGAAATATGTTTCAATCAAAGTATACGTTGAACGGTTAATCAATGCATAGTTATAAAAGGTCATATCATTTAACTCGTCGTTGGTAGAGAAAGCAAAAGCCTGCGCTCTAACTTCCATACCAATTGCGTCACCTTGTGTTTCTGTGTGAATGTTTCCACGGTCGTTATATACCCACCATAAAGTTTGGTCACCAAACAAACGAGGAATACGTTGTTCACGACTTGTTCCACAAGGAAGTTCTTGATCAAGATCGTAATATGGGTAATCGCCGGCATATGGATCATAAAAATCATCACCATCAACATCCTTAAAAGGAGCTAAATGATAGTCATAACCTTCAGCCACGTTACCATGTGCAGGCCAGTTTAAGATTACATCAGGAATAGAATAGCCAACAAAATCATTTGCTTTTGTTTCAGCATCAGCGTTGAACCATGTTCTAAACTCTGCAACTTCGTTTCTGTTAATGTTGTAATGTCTGTCATATTCTAAACAAACTTCAGAAGTTGTAGTACCCTTATCAGGACCAGATGTGATGAGTGGACCAGGCCAGTAGTCAACACCATTGCTACGGAAACGTAGCGCAGCTAGCTTTAACTGACCATTAACGTCTGTACCACCAATCCAGATAGAACCAGCATAAAGAGCAGTTTTACCTGATCCGGCCGGAATCTCATATCTACCTGTACCTTGTAGATCCCACCACATGTCGCCACCAGTATGAATAAGGGCACGCACATTATTAAGATCTAACTCGGTAGAGTTTGTTGCAGGAACACAACCTGCCGTTGTCGCACTTACCGACTTTGTATTAGTTTGATTACTTACTTCTCCTACATATTTTTCTGCCAACAAGGTTCCTGTGGAGAAACTTAGTATGAGTGAGAATATCAGTAATTGAATGAATTTTTTCATTGTATTATAAATTTTCAATTCTTACAGTTTTAAAAAACAATTTGAAGTCCTATTCTCAAAGTCCTAGGTGCAGTATAATTCCCCGGGCTGATAAGCGACATAGCATAGTAGTTTCTGTAAGCCTCTTCATCTAACTGCGATGCAATGATCGCTTGATTCTGAGCAGCTGCCAAATAACCATTGTCATCAGGATTACCTGTTTGACTATATACGTTAAGAACGTTCTTAGTATTTAATAAGTTAGAAATCTCTAAATAAACATTTAGTCTACTTACTTTTCCATCTTCGTTTCCTTTGTTCCAATGAATCATTACATCTTTATCGATCTTAAGATCCAATGTAGTTCTCCATGGCTTTCTTGAACCGTTGATAGATCCTTCCATTACACCACCAACAATTGACTTCTTAGTATAAGGTGATCCTGAACCTGCCTTAACTACCAAGTTGAAACCAGTGTTCTCTAAGAAATCTCTTCCGAATAATTTAGGACCATTATAGTTACGTCCATCAAAGAATCTAAAGTCAAGATTACCTGTAAATGAGTGACGCTGGTCGAAGCTAAGTGGAATAAGTGTACGTAAGTTTGGCTGACCTGAGTTCAAAAGGTTAATACCTTCTGATGCACTTGAACCGGTACCATTTGCAAACTGAAGCACATAACTACCTCTTAATGCAATATTACCTGTTCTTCTTAAATCATACTGAACTGAGAAACCTTTAACAGTACCAAAGTCGATGTTACCATAAGTAAGGTATCTGTAAACAGGATAAGCACCAATAACATTTACTGCTTGTCTCATATCACGCATCTCTCTGTAGAAAGCTGAAAGCTTAATAGAAGATGTGTTACCAATCTTTTGTTGGAATCCTAACTCATACTCAATAGTCTTTTCAGACTTAAGGTTTGGATTTGTTAAGATATTGCTGTTGGTAGCTCTTGAGTTCATGAATAAATAATCAATCGGATCCATCGCATTTCCACCCGGACGTGTTGATAAGATATCATAATGAGCAAAGAACAATGCAACGTCAGAAATTG
>JBFHES010000010.1:0-42069 GCA_041584015.1 Bacteroidales bacterium | reverse complement strand
ATCATTTATCGGTTTTTCATAAACCTTAAATTGATCAAAGGCAAAACCTTCTTTATTCGTGAAATTATCCGATGAGCCAAAAAAGAACCTGAAACGCACTTGACCTTCGCCGGCTAGTGCTGGCAATTCATGCTTTGCAGTTACCCAATTTGCGAAAGGCTCGCCAGACCATCCATTGAATTGATTGGTTTGGAACAAGGCATAAACCCATGGAGCATTGTACCAGTTAAAATCGTCGCCCTCGGCACCAATTGTTTGCCAGCTGCTGCCCAGGTTAGTGGAGTATTGTATACAGGCTCCGTCCTCAACATTAACGGTGCTTAAGAAAATGTCAAACTCGATTACCGGTAAAGCCACTGCACTAAAATCAAAAACGGGACTTGTTACCTGCGAATATTCGTAGCTGTTGTAATCTGCACTAAGATTGGTTACCCATGCTTTTTGCCCGTCGCTTGCGTTATTAATGATACTTCCGCTCGGAATGCCCAATTCCCAAGAACTATTTACACCGGCTTGTGTCCAGAATTGTTCGCCTTCAAAGGATTGGACATATGGGAAGTTGGTAATTGTAGGGAGAACTACATCGTATATTTCAATGATGGTATCATTCAAGTTATTGGTATCGTAGGGTTTGCTGGTCCATGCTTTAAGGGTGTAAACTCCAACATCAGTTAAATCGGCCAGTTGAGAAAATACGACATCTACTGATGTATTGGCGGCAAGTGGACCTGCAATGGTTTCGCTAAAAGCAAATCCATCATTTACTTGATAAAATACCTGAAAGTCGCTTATGGCTTGCGGACTGTTGTTACTTACTCGAATTGAAACCTGTTCATTTTGGGTATAGATGGTTTGTTGTGCCGGCCCTAATAATGTGTCGATGCTTAGCTCTATAGCTGAATTGTTTTGTGCTGATAATGTTACATTATCAATTGCAATTACAGATGCATTGTCGCTTGTATCAAAAGAAGCAAAAGCAAGCATGAGGTGTTCATAATTATCGTAAGCAGCAATACTTGCCGTTTGGGTTTGCCAGGAATTAATACCATTAAATGTTGCTATGGTATCCGCCCATGTAGCGCCTGTATCGGTGCTTGCCAGCAGGTAAAGTGGTGTGCTTTGAAAGAGATCAAATTGTATGCTGGTGTTCTGTTGATAGCTTAAATTAAGTGCGGGTAAGCTAAGCATGTTAATACTGCTTGCACCATCGCCGGAAATGTTTTGTGTATAGACATAGCTATTTCCACCGGTAACAGCTGTGGTTTCGCCAATTTCCCAGGCAAAGGATGCTGTGTCGTTTGTGGTGGCCCAGGCCATCGGAAGATTCGGTCCGCTAAAGTTCTGGCTGAATGGAAGCAAAATACCTTCATCAAGGTTGTTGTAGATCAATCGTACCTCGTCAATCATTACGGCATCTAATAATTGTAGTTTACACGACGACTGCATGGAGAGTACAAAGTTAGAACCTGCAACATCATTGAGGTTAAAAGTGAGTGTGGTGTAATTATCGGTAGTCAGGGTAGTCGGGTTGAAGTTCTTTTTACCAAGAACATCTGTGCGCTGATAACCGTTCACTAAAACCCTAAACCAGCTGTGCTTAGTAGATACTTCTGCAATTTGCCTGATTTTTATTTTTAACTCAACCGCATTGTAGTTTCCGGCATCGATGTACTCGCTGCAGGTTGCACGGTGATCGTAGTTATCCGTCCATGCATTGGTGTCGGTTGTGGCATCTCCATTGCCCCACCACGAAGTTGTGGTGCCACCGGTTAAAAAGGCCTTGTTGTTACTAATGTATGCACCAGCTTCAACACCACTGTATAGTATGAAATAACTTCCGGAGCTAAAGTCTTCGTATAGGAATTCATTTTGTGCCGTAGCATGATTGGCAAAAAATGCCATGTACAAGGTGAGTATAAAAAGTATTCTTTTCATGTTGAAGGGTTTTAACAAATGTACAAAAAAGTGCTATTCTGTTTTCTCAAGCACTTCAATGGCTTTTAGCAGTGTTGCATCTATTTCCTGAATAACAGGGTAGAATCCATCATCATTAAATATGTTGCGGGCAATTTGTGCCTTTATCATTATGTTCATCAGGTTTGATGAATAGGCTATGTCGCTGTTGTCTCTGGCGACGCCTTTATCTGTGGCAAAACTAATGAGCTTGGGTAAAAGTTGCTCCGAATCAAGATGTTCAAGCAATTCTTTGTAAGACGGAAAAGCGCTGAGCGATTCTCTGTTACTATCGGTGTACTGGAAGGCAAACTGATAAATTAAGCCTCTGTTTCTAATTTTTGTATAGTAGTTGGAAACACCACTAGTATCAACCGGAACAAAAATATCTGGCATAATACCTCCACCACCGTATACGATCTTTCCGGCAGGGGTGACGTATTTTAGCGAATCAGGGAAGTTAATACTGTCTGCTTCTGAAAATTCACCATGAGCAAATCTGGTGTGCAAATCTTCAAAGTATTCGGCGTTACCGTTTGCGTATGGTTTCTGAATGCATCTGCCTGTTGGTGTATAATAACGGGCAATGGTCAGGCGGATGGCTGAGTTATCAGGAAATTGTTGTTGTTCCTGAACCAGACCTTTCCCAAATGATCGGCGACCAATGATAACTCCTCGGTCGTTATCCTGAAAGGCTCCTGCCAATATCTCACTGGCTGATGCAGAAAATGCATCGATAAGTACGGCAACCTCCGTGTCAATGCATAAATCGTTTGAGCCTGAAAATGATTCGGTTTTTGGTCTAGATTTACCTTCGGTATATACGATCAGTTGATCAGCTTTTAGAAATTCATCAATAATATTGATGCATACTTCGAGGTATCCACCGCTGTTGCCACGCACATCAATAACTAATTTCTTCATTCCCTGCCGAAGTAACTTGCTTGCTGCCTCGTAGAATTCTTTATAAGTGGTTGCCGAAAAACGGCTCATCTTAATGTATCCGGTGTTTTCGTTAATCATGTAACTTACATCAACACTGTAGAGGGGAATTTTATCGCGAATGATTTCAAAATCGATTATTTCGTTTTCACCGTTTCTAAGAATACCAACAACTACTTTTGAGCCTCGTTTGCCTTTCAGTAGTTTAATAACATCGTTATTGGCAATGCCTATTCCGGCAATTAGTGAATCGTTTACCCTCACAATTCTATCGCCTGCATATAGACCAACCTTCTCTGATGGCCCTCCTGCAATGGTATGAATAACAACAACTGTGTCTTCCTGTATGTTAAACTGTACGCCAATTCCGTCGAATTCGCCATGCAAGCCTTCGTTAGTAGCCTGCAGGTCTTTTGCCGGAATGTACACTGAGTGTGGGTCAAGATCCTCGAGTATCAGAGGGATGGCATCTTCAATTAAATCATCTTTCGATATGGAATCAACATATTCTTCTTCGATATAATTTAGTAAAGCATTAAGCTTGTTGGTTTGCGGATAAATAAAGAATTGATCATTATCCTGATTTACGTTGAGACGTTTGCCGATAAACATGCCAGTAACAAGCATTAACGCCAAAATAATTGGCATTATAACTTTCCATGTATGTTTTGATTCTTTCATCTGTGAATGTCTATTAGATCGAAATTAAGAACATCAAATATGATAATTAGTTTGTGCTTATGCAATATAATTATCAAGGTGCTTTGCTAGTTATTTGTCGGCATATTATAGTTTAGGCGGCTTCTGATATATACCTACACAATGTGGTACAATGCCAATGCATATAGGTAGAATCTCGGGAACCTTGCCAGTGCAAACAGTAAAAACCTTTTCTGCGAAAACTTCATTAATCCTGCAATACTGCAAATGATACCCCATGGTAAGGGAAACAGTGCCGCCAAAATAATTAAAGCTCCTCCCCATTTATTAAACGAGATGATGTGTGTAGCATACTTCCTATTCAGGTAGTTTCTAAAGCGTTTAATGGTTCCGATATATCTTCCAAGATGATAAGCGAAAAAACCGGCTGTGTAAGAAACAATTGAAAGTGCGGTGAGTACAAGTATTGGGTTGGCGGTTCGTTCCGACCAAACAATAAACATATCAGGTGGCAACAAACCAATAATCGATTCGGAGAATAAAAAAACGGCAAGACTTAAATAAACAGGAATTTCGGATAGGTAGGTTTCCATAACCGCATTTAAATCGAAGATGTATCTCTGAATAAGGTATAGTGCGGCAACTGCAATGGCAATTGCTCCCAACAGCTTTAGCAAGTTTATAAGCATGAACTTGTACAAACCACTGCGACGATAATATATGTGATACACCTCTATGCGGTGTGCGATACTTCTGAGCTTTTTCAATCCTAATAAATAATCAATCAATAATATTATAACCAACCAATTTGTCCGAAAATATCGCGGATGGATGGATATGTATTTTCAAGCACTGTATTGATGTCTTTTTCATCAATCCATTTTAAATCGGTAATGTTCTCCTCCGTTTGCGGAACTAATTTTTCATTTCCATCAAACAACACCTTAAACCAAAATGTTTTTTTCAAAACAAATTTATCCTTTAAACGATAGGTATGAAAAGTTGGTATAAGACTTTTTGAAATTGTAAGTTTTGATAGTCCACACTCTTCCTCAATCTCTCTTAATGCAGCAACTCTGGTTGTTTCGCCTTTATCGATTTTTCCTTTTGGAAGATCCCATTTATCGAGTCGGTACATTACTAATGCTTCTTCTTTTTTATTCTGCACCAGTCCACCTGCAGCTTCAATATATTTGAGGTTAATTTCAACCTCATTAAAGAATTCGATGTATGAACCAACAAGTAAAACAGCTTTATCAATGGAGTCGAAATTCTCAAAATCGGTTAAGGCCTGTGCAATTTCCTCGGGTTTGTCGGAAACGTCTAAAACAGGGCAGTCCGGAAAATCATCTGTCTCAGATTCTTCCAGAACAATTAAAACTCTATTGTTAAAATATATGTTAAGCATTTTGCAAAGATACTACCTTTCATTTAGCAAATGTATCAATCGCCCTTAAGAACTAATACGATTTACAAATCAATGATAAATATGCTTTATTTGCCGGTGTTTTTTTAGAAAAAGAGCATGTAAAAATCGCTTATATTTGTGCCCAGTTTTTAAAAGAGATTAAATCTAAAGATCATGCTTGATACCGGAAAACAAGTTGCTGAAAAGTTAATTGAAATTGGAGCCGTAAAGGTTCAGCCAGATAATCCATTTACCTGGGCTTCCGGGTGGAAGTCGCCAATATATTGTGATAACCGTAAAACAAACTCCTTTGTAAGTGTAAGAGATTACATTAAAAAAGCGTTTGTGGCTCATATAAATGAGCTCTATCCGGATGTTGAGGTTATTGCAGGTGTTGCTACCGGAGCTATATCTCTTGGCGTTTTGGTTGCCGACGAAATGGATCTTCCATTTGTTTATGTTCGTGCCAAGGCAAAAGGGCATGGTATGGAGAATCTGATAGAAGGAACGCTCGAAGAAGGTAAAAAGGTTGTGATCATTGAGGATTTGGTATCAACAGGAGGCAGTAGCTTAAAAGCCTTTGATGCACTAAAAAAAGCTGGAAGTAAGGTGATGGGCATGTTAGCTATTTTTACTTATGGATTTGCCATTGCTGAGAATAACTTTAAAAATGCAGATTGCAAATTAACTACCTTGAGTAACTATGAGGTTTTAATAAATTATGCACTGGAGAAAGGTACGGTTAGCAGCGATCAGGTTGATAGATTAATGGATTGGCGAAAGTCGCCTGAAACATGGGGGAGATAAAATATGACTAGATTTGAAGGACATCAGCGCAGCATTAACAAACCGGCAGAGTTGGTTTATAATTACCTGTCAGATTTTAATAATTTCGAACATTCCATTCCAAAGGATCAGGTTGAAAACTGGCAATCAACACAAGATTCATGTTCGTTTAATTTGAAAGGTATTGGCGAAGTTGCGATGGAAATAGTAGAACGTCAGCCTAACAAGTTGGTGAAACTGAGTAATGCCGGATCATCAAAGTTTAGTTTTAACTTTTGGATTCAGCTAAAACAAACAGGACCAGACGATACACGATTAAAGCTAACAATGGATGTTGAGTTAAATGCGATGATGAAAATGGTAGCTAAAAAACCATTAACTAAATTCATTACCACCTTAACAGACCAGATTGCCGACGTATTTAACAAACAATAATTATTGTATTAGTTTAGCGGTCCAACTCCTTGTTCCATGCATCCGACCGCTAATCGTTCTTTTGAGTGGATAAAGTATTGCGTGCATCATCCAGACGATTAGATTTTCATTTTGTTGGCAGCCGTTAATTTCTTTCTTAATGGTATTTTCCAAGCAAAATCAATACTAATTGAATGTTCATATTTTATTGCTGGATTAATATTAAACCTATAGAATGATGGTCTATATATTATGCCAACTCTAAAAACATCTATTGGCCTGAAGTAAGAAGTAAATACAAGTCCTATCACATTATAAACTTCTTTTATTGGTTCTCTTCCTGAACCATCTATAGTATAATTGTGATTTACAATCTCCCAGTATTCTTGAGCGAAGAAAAAGCCATACCCAAGGGACAACTTTCTAATATGATGATTATTTGTCAAGCTGATTAAATAATCTGAACCAATTATTTCATACTCATCCAAAACAGGCGTGAAGTATATTGGTGAGGATAAGTCCGATATTTCTGAAAATGAAATGCTCACATATTGATTTGCTTGGTAACAATAATCTAATCCAATAGAATATCCAATTAATCCAGTATTCGTTATGGAGTGTTTATTTGGAGGAGTAACATGAAAAGAATTAATATAAGGAAAAGACAAATGAAGTAAAACTTGACCTTTGGCATATCCCTTCTCATCTAAATTATCATCAATTGTATCTTTTGAGTGGAAGGATATATTGTCTGAGTTCTTATGCTCACTTGCAACTCTATTCGCAGAAATGCTTTTCACAGAAAGAAAAAAACACAGTGATATTGCAATAAAAATTTTCCATTTTCTCATATGGCTAGTCATTTTATTGATGTAGATGGTTAATCCATGTAGATGGTTGCTTGTTTATGGCTGCAACAGTTCATTGTAAAAATAGTGGCAGATTGCATAGAAGTTTCTTATCAAACCATTAATGAAGCAAGCCGCAATAATTTTGTTTCTATTTTTTAGCAAGCCAATTTTGGTAGCTTGCTGGTGTTTAATAATTGGACTAACTCTCGAGCAGCTCCCACCGCCCATGAAATTTAGCTTTCGTTATGCACTGTTAGATTATTTTTCAAAAAATAGATGATTAAACTTTCCATTGGGCAAAATTGAAAAGTATTCTTTAAACTCTTTCTCGTAAAACTCATTGGATTCCCAACTTTTAGATATTGTCTGAGTTCTAATAATTTCAATTGTATCATTTTTAATGATAGAATTTTTCAATTCTGTGTGAACTATAACTTTTCTCTTATTATCTTCTTCTGGTCCACTTCGATGATAATCTAAAATGTTTAATGCAGCAATAAAACTTCCATCATGTTTCAAATGAATTAGATGAATTTGATCTGCTACTCCTCTGGCGAGTACAAATAATGAAATATAGTTTTTCTCTTCGTTCAGAGAAATAATATAGAACTCGTACCCTCCAATATTAGGAAAAGCATTAATCCAGCTCTCAATTTGTGAATTATTCAGTTTTACAAATTCATCCATATTAAAATCTTTATAGGTCGATATATCTACAATTTTCCTTGAGATGTTATTTGTCTTTGATAATTGAATCTCAGTACCATTGAATAGCACTCTCTTACCTTTTACTTGAGCATTTCCTTGATTGCCAATCATTATTCCTAAAACAATGATAATCGAAATGATTTTTAAATTTTTCTTCTTGAGCATTGGTGCTGTTTTCTAATTGTGCCTAACGTGTTGCAAGTATGGCACGTAGCCGTTCCTTACTCTGATTTATGTTAATTAGTATTTCTTTCAAATTTACAATTCTTTGTATTGATTTTTGGCTTAGTTTCTATATTTTCATCAAGTCTTTTCATAAGTCTTGCTATAATTGTTTTGTTGTCTTTTGACATCAAAGTCAGACTTTTAGGAATGCTTGTAATCGGTGAAATTCTGCCTTTATTATACAAAGTGTCATGATTGGAAATAATTATATAGTCATTGAGTTTACATTTTTCAATCTGATTTGGATTAATGTAGAATTCATCGGAGTAAGAAGTCGGTGAGTAAAAAAGATACTTATATTTATCAATTGTTTTTATTCTTTCAAGTCCAACTTTGCAACTATTACAATTGAATATTGCAACAACTGATTTACTTTCAATTCCGCTTTCAATTTCATTTGAGAAGAAGCCATTTTTATAATGGATATCATCATCATAAACACTAAGGTTTAGCAAAGTCATGATGCTAAATCCAATTATTAATATTCCAAGTATAATTTTAATGTATCTCATTTTTTTCAAAAGTGCTACAACTACGCTATAAAGCTTACTTCCTTAAATCCGAACTCGCGAACTTCGCCTGATTCTGTTTGGAGGAGTAAAGTTCCGTACGGTCCTATTGCATGAACTTTTGCGTTAAACATCTCATCATCTGCCGAGTATTTTCTCATTTCATTTAATCCAAATAAATTTCTCAAATACTGTTTGTCTATTTCCGCTGTAGATCCACTCCTAAGCAGGTTATAGTACTTATTCAGGCAATCGCTTAATATTTTAAGTTCTGAATCTAACTCAAAATGCAGATCTGTTATCTGATTTAAGGAAATAGGATTCGGAGCCTTGCTTTTAAATTCCTGTTGATTAATATTTATTCCAATACCAATAATTGCCGAGCTAACGGAATTTCCTTGAATACTATTCTCAATAAGAATACCCGCAATTTTTTTGTCTTGATAATAAATGTCATTGGGCCACTTTATTGTAAAACCTTTTTTGTATCGCTTCAGATATTTAAGAATACCAAGTGAAACAGCCTTCGACAGCATAAACTGATTTTCTGGCTTCAACCAGGTGGGAAGCAGAAGAATACTGAATAGGAAATTCTTATCTTTTTCGCTTTCCCATGTATTTGTATGATAACCTCTCCCTTTGGTTTGTTCACCAGTTCTGATAATGCTGCCATCCACTGCCAAAGAATCCTTTAGCAAATGCTTTGCGTAATCATTGGTCGATGCGCATGTAGGTAGATAGAGGTATTTATTTCCAATTATTGTTTCCATAAGCTTAAATCAAATGTAATAGATTTTGCTTAGAATCGTTAAAGAGGGCTCGTGTAAAACTTTTAAATCAAGCGCTTGTTTTAAGTTCGTGATTTAGCGCACATTTACAGTGGTTTATAAATAGAACAAAAGGCTTTTAAACAGTGGAATACTAGACTATTAAAAAACTTTAAAAACGGTACAGGTAATTGAAAATCGATTACCTTTGCAACAAATTTGAAATATGATAAAACACCCAGATAATAAGGATACTGAACAGTTGTTTAATACAATTGTTGAAGCACTGCTTGAGAAGAAAGGAATTGAAATTAAAAGTATCAGTTTAGGTAAACTGATTGATCCTGTTTGCGAGTATTTCATCATTTGTAGTGGTGATTCGAATACACATGTTTATGCATTAGCAGACAGTGTTTTAGAAGAAGTGAAAGAAAAGACAGGAGAGCATGTTTGGCATAAAGAGGGCTACGAGAATGGTCAATGGATATTGCTGGATTACTCAAATATTGTGGTGCATGTTTTTCAGGATGAGTTCCGCACATTCTATAATCTTGAAGGATTATGGGCTGATGCTGAATTAAAAGAACATAAGGATGAATAAGCCTTATTATGCGAATTTATTAGAAGAAAGTAATGGCAGAAGAGAATAGAAATAGTAGTAATAAAAAGAAGGATGAACCTAAAATTCCTGGATTCTTAAGGAATGCCGGTTCAAGCAGGACTCCCGGAGGCAAACCTAAATTTAATATTTATTGGATTTACGGTTTTGTTATTCTGGCCGTAATCCTGTTCACATACATTTCACCAGGTGCCGAGCCAAAGCAAACCAATTGGAGCGACCTGAAAGAAATGTTACGCAGATCTGACGTAGAGAAGATTGTTATTGTAAATGACCAAACAGCAGAAATTACAATCAAACCAGATCGATTGAATAGCGAGAATTATTCTGATGTCAACAAAGGAAAAGTTAAGTCCTTTAGCGAATTTGGACCACATTATAAACTTACCGTAGTTTCAGTTGAATCTTTTGAGCGTAGACTTGATGACGCTCAGGTGAATATTCAGGAATACGACCAGGTTATTCCAATTGCGGAAGTTCGTAAAGATTATCTGTCCGATATGTTTGGATGGTTATTGCCATTCATCTTCTTAATAGCGCTATGGTTATTTGTCTTCAGAAGAATGAGCGGTGGTGGTTCATCAGGTGGTGGACCTGGTGGAATTTTTAATGTTGGAAAATCGAAAGCTCAACTATTCGATCGCGAAGCAGATATAAAACTCGATTTTAAAGATGTTGCCGGATTAGAAGAAGCAAAAACGGAAGTGAAGGAAATTGTTGACTTCCTGAAAAATCCAAAGAAATACACCGAGCTTGGAGGTAAAATTCCAAAGGGTGCCTTGCTAGTAGGACCTCCGGGAACTGGTAAAACCTTACTTGCAAAAGCCGTTGCTGGTGAAGCACACGTACCATTCTTTTCATTATCAGGTTCTGATTTTGTTGAAATGTTCGTTGGTGTGGGAGCTTCTCGTGTACGCGATTTGTTTAAGCAGGCAAAAGAAAAGGCACCATGTATTGTCTTTATCGATGAGATTGATGCAATTGGTAGAGCAAGAGGAAAGAACCCGAATATGGGATCGAACGATGAGCGCGAGAATACACTTAACCAGTTGCTAACTGAAATGGACGGATTTGGAACCAATCAGGGAGTAATCCTTTTGGCAGCTACTAACCGTGCAGATATTCTTGATCGTGCCTTATTACGTCCGGGCCGTTTCGATAGACAAATACATGTTGAGTTACCAGATTTAAACGAGCGTAGAGAAATTTTTGAAGTTCATTTAAAGCCTATTAAGTACGACAAGAAAAATCTTGATATTGACTTTTTTGCAAAGCAAACACCTGGTTTCTCTGGAGCCGATATTGCCAACGTTTGTAACGAGTCGGCATTGATAGCTGCACGTAAGAACAAAAAAATTGTTGAGAAGCAAGATTTCCTTGATGCCATTGATCGAGTTATTGGTGGACTTGAGAAGAAGAATAAGATCATTACTTCTGCTGAGAAGAAAACCATTGCTTACCATGAGGCTGGTCATGCGACCGTAAGCTGGATGCTGGAACATTCAAATCCATTGGTTAAAGTAACTATTGTTCCAAGAGGAAAAGCACTTGGGGCAGCTTGGTATTTGCCGGAAGAGCGTCAGATTACAACACGCGAACAAATATTAGACGAACTGTGTGCTACTTTAGGAGGTAGGGCTTCGGAACAAATTAATTTCGGAAAAATATCAACCGGTGCACTTAACGATTTAGAGAAAGTTACCAAGCAAGCCTATGCCATGGTTTCTTATTATGGGATGAGCTCAAAGATAGGTAACCTGAGTTTCTACGATTCATCAGGTCAGTCGGAATATAATTTTAGCAAGCCTTACAGTGAGAAAACAGCAGAGCTAATTGATGAAGAAGCTAACAGTATTGTAGAGGAACAATATACAAGGGCTATTGAATTGCTAAATAATAATAAGGAGGGCTTGATCAAACTTTCGCAATTATTATTGGAGCGTGAGGTAATCTTTACAGATGATCTGGAGGCCATTTTTGGGAAACGACAATTCGGTAAATCAAGATGGGAAGAGATTGAAGAGTTGAATGAAGAACGACGAAATGGTGATAAATTAAAAGCTGCTAAAGAGAAAGCTGAAAAAGAAACCAAAGAGCAAAACACTGCTGAGCCGGAAGCTGCTGACGATGCTAAGGAATAAATAAATGAGTAGTTCTCGTGAGGAAATACTCAATCGTATAAAATCGACCATCGAAAACAGAAATACTGTGGAGCTGACTAAACCTGACTTTGAAAAGTCGGTTTATCAGCCTCTCACAGACTCATTAATAGATAAATTTACTCACGAACTACGAACCATTAAAGGGGAAGTCGTTATATGTAAAGATGAATCTCATCTTGCTCATGAAATATCTGACTACCTCCTCACCAATAATATCGACTCAATATTTTGTAATAATCCTGCATTAAAGAATTTAGTAGGAGCAGCTGTGCCTTTTGCTGATGAAGATCAATTCATCAATATGAAAGCTTGCCTAACAGGATGCAATTATTTAATTGCCAGAACCGGAAGTGTAATGATAGCTGCTAATCCGTTTGATGGCCGGACCAACTTTGTATTTCCGCCAGTGCATATGGTTATCGCAAAGAAAAGTCAGTTGGTTTTTGACCTTGAAGATGCCATAAGCAATATTGATGCAGGATCGGATGCAGAACTTCCGTCGTTAATTACAACCATAACCGGACAAAGTAGAACTGCAGATATTGAGAAAACTCTTATCCTTGGAGCGCACGGACCTAAGAAAATTGTTGTATTTTTAATATAACATTAAAATTATTCGACATGGAAAAGGACAGAGTATTAGTATTATCGGTAGAAAAGCTTTACAAAGCTGAAATGGTTAAAGATAAGCTTGCAGAAGCTGATGTTGTATGCGACATAATTAATAAAAAAGGTTCAGCCTTTTTGTTAGGTGAGATTGAAGTATATGTTCATAAAGAAGATGAAACCAAAGCGCTAGACATTATTAAACAATTTGATTTTTAGTTTTGAAAGAACTTATTAAACGCAGTATCACGGGGGCCATTTTTGTTGCCATTCTGGTTTTAGGAATCCTATGGAATGTTTATTCCTTACTTGGATTATTTTTAGTTATATCATTTATTGGGAATCTTGAATTCTTGAAATTTGCCAGAATTGCTAAAGCAGAACCGCATGTTGTTTTAAGTTCAGTGGTTGCCGTTTCAAGTTTTAGTATTTTGGTTTCGGTAGCTGCAGGTTGGTTGCCTACTCAGTGGACATCGATAATTGTCGCCTTGGTATTATTGGTATTCATTGTTGAGCTGTTCAGACAAAAGCCTGATCCTTTAAGAAATATTGCCTTCTCAATTCTTGGGGTTGTTTATTCTACAATCCCTTTTGTATTGTTAGCCCTTATTGCGATAGGTGATGGAGGAACAGCTACCTTCACCGGTGAACTTGTGTTAGGCATGTTTGTACTGTTGTGGATTTACGATTCGTCGGCTTATATAGTTGGAGTTAATTTTGGTAAAAACAGACTCTACGAAAAAGTATCGCCTAAAAAATCATGGGAAGGAGCTATTGGAGGTTTGATAATCACTTTAGCCGTTGCTTGGCTTGTGTCAAGCTATTTGTTAGATTATAGTCTTGGACAGTGCTTGTCAATGGCGGCTATTGTCGGTGTTTTTGGAACAATGGGCGACCTCACAGAATCAATGTTTAAACGTGCTGTAGGCGTCAAAGATTCCGGCAATATTTTGCCGGGGCACGGGGGAATTCTCGATAGGTTCGATGCAATGCTCTTTATATCTCCGATTGTTTGGATATATTTGCAATGGATTTAGAAAACCTGCTGTATTTCATAGGCGGGAAGAATGGAGAATTTTTAATACTTTAACTTGAGACTCTCCGCGGTATTAGGCTTTAACAATAGAAATATTAATTCAGATGACTATTCATAAAGAAGGTTTTAGAACTTTGTTTGTTGTGCTTGTTGCATTGGCTATAATAAACTTGCTAGTTTACTTTTTTGTATCTGCTCATATATTAGTAACAACTTTATTATTAATTGGATCGATTGGTTTATTCCTATTTCTTCTCAGCTTTTTTCGAAGCCCCAAACGCGACGTTGTTCTTGAAGATGGTAAAATTATATCGCCATGCGATGGAGAAGTAGTAGTGATAGAAGAGGTATTTGTAGAAGAGTATTTTAATGAGAAACGTCTACAGGTATCAATTTTCATGTCGCCGTTTAATGTACATATTAACTGGAACCCAATAGCCGGAGTAGTTAGTTATTTTAAATACCATCCTGGTAAATTCTTGTTGGCATGGTTGCCAAAATCATCTACAGATAATGAGCGCACTACGATGGTAATAAAAAATGAAAATCAGCTTGAGGTGATGGTCCGACAGGTAGCCGGCTTTGTTGCACGCCGTATTGTTAACTATCCAAACGAGGGCGATCAGGTTGTGCAAAGCAATCAGTTTGGTTTCATAAAATTTGGCTCACGAGTTGATTTATACTTACCTATTGGAACAAAGATTGAGGTCGGTCTAAAGGAAAAAGTAAGAGGCACGAAAACAGTTATAGCTTCTATCTAGCTTAGCGATTCATCTTTGTAATCATTTTGTATATCTCAAGTTGCGAACTGAAATTTTTACTTTCACTCGTTTTTCGGTAGAAGTTGTTTAAGTCGTTATCCAGCACTCTGGATTTAACATTATCTCTCCACTCCATATTAAGTGTGGTAATTAATTGCTTTTTGATGTCTTCGTCCAGAATTGGGCAAATAACTTCAACACGTCTGTCTAAGTTCCTTTCCATTAAATCAGCAGATGAAATATATACTTTCTCATTTCCTGCATTATAGAAGTGAAAAATACGTGTGTGTTCTAAATACCTGTCGATAATTCCAATGGCTTCTAACTTAATGCCTTCTGATTCAATTTCCGGAAGCAAAGAGAACATGCCCCGAACCATCAAACGAATTTCTACGCCGGCCTTATGTGCAGCATAAATCTTCTGAATCATGCTGTGGTCAACCAGGTTATTTACCTTTATCGTCATTGCCGCTTTTCTTCCTGCTCTGGCTTCTTTAATCTCATTATTGATCAATCGTATTAATCTACTGCGTGAGTTAAACGGCGATACAATCAGGTTCTGAAATTTTGGAATTTGATAATTTCTGGTGTAAAAGTCAAAAAGCTTATCTACTTCCAGCGCCACCTCCGGTTTACGTGTAAGCAGCAATACATCGCTAAAAATGCTTGCCGTAATTTCATTAAAATTACCCGTTCCAACGGCAACGTATCTGGCAATTTTGCGATCTTCCTTTCTTCTAATCAATATGGTTTTAGAATGCACCTTAAGACCTTGAACACCATATATAACCCGAACTCCTGCTTCTGCCAAGCGCTCAGCCCAGTATATGTTCGACTCTTCATTAAAGCGTGCCTGAAGCTCAAGAACTGCTGTTACTAGCTTACCATTTCTTGATGCGTTAATCAGTGCATTCATAATACTCGAGTTGAATGCAACCCGATAAATGGTTACTTTAATGGTGGTTACCTTCGGATCGAGTGCGGCTTCACGCAACAGATCAATTACATGAATAAAAGGCTGGTAGGGGAAATGCAGCAAAATGTCTTTTTCTGCAATTACCGAAATAATACTTTGATGTGGTATTAGGTCTTTATGTCGAATAGGTACCCAAGGGGTATACATTAAATGATTTTTCCCAACAGATGGAAAATTCATAAAATCCTTAAAGTTATGATAGCGCCCTCCGGGAATTAAGGTATCGGTTTTGCTATACTTGAGCTGTTTCGATACGATCTTTAATAATTCTTTCGGGATTTCTGCATCGTAAACAAAACGAACCGGCTCAGCTTGTTTTCTCCTTTTTAGTCCTCTCGAAACTTTATCAATATAACTTCTGCCTATATCGTCATCAATATCTAGTTCTGCATCGCGGGTAAGTTTTATGGTATACGCACCAAGTACCTGGTAATTCAGTACCTCGAATATTTCGGGCAATCCAACTCTAATCACATCATCAAGCAGAATGATGTATTCATTGTCATCCTGCGAAGGGACTTTCAGAAAACGTGAAAGTTCGTCGGTTGGTACCTTTACTAATGCAGCTTCCTTCTTAGAAGTATCCTTTTTCCACTTTAGGTCAATGGCAAGATAAATGGCATCATCCTTTAAATGATTAATTAGGCTGCCTTTATTAATTATTACCGGGAAAAGTTTTGGACGAACCTTATTTGCAAAATATTGGTGAACGTATTCTTCCTGCTCCGGGTCAAGTTGACTCTCATCAATAAGGAAAATCTTTTCTTTTTCCAGGTCTTTAAGTACCTTTTGATACACCGCTGTAAAATGCTTTTGCAGTTCTAAAACACGTTCATTAATTTTCCTTAGAATTACCTCTGGTTCATCCTCAAGTATACTTTTAATGTTTTTGCCTAGTGTTGCTAATCGTTTTAGTGTTGCCACTCGTACACGAAAAAATTCGTCCAGGTTATTAGAATAAATACCTAAAAACTTTATCCGTTCAATTAAAGGTACCGATGGATTTTCTGCTTCTTGTAAAACACGAGAATTGAATGCAAGCCAACTGAGTTCTTTATTTCGGTATTGATAGATATTCATATAATATGGTTGATAAAGGTATTTTTGCTAAGGTACAAAACACATCGTCATTTGATACCATGTGTATCAAAAACATGATACGCATATTTAGGCTTTTTATTGTTCAGCTAAAATTTTTCACATGAATGCAAGCATAGGCATAGTTGTTTTAAAATAGGGTGTTTGTAAATTTGTGATTCCTAAATTTTTCTACTTTTGCTTAAAATTATAAATCTTTAATTATGACAAGAAAAATAGTATTCATTTTATTAAGTATTGTATTGCCAATGAGCCTTATGGCGCAAGAGGCAGATCAACAAATAGAAGGTTATCAGTTTGAGATGATCAAAAAATTACCAACTACTACTGTTAAAGATCAGAACCGATCAGGTACTTGTTGGAGTTTTTCAGGTTTGTCTTTTCTTGAGTCTGAATTAATTCGTACAGGTAAAGGCGAATTCAATTTAGCCGAGATGTTTATTGTTCGTCAGGCCTATGCCGATAAAGCTAAATTAGCGGTTCGTATGCATGGTAATATTAATTTTGGTGGTGGTGGTGCATTTCATGATGTAACCAGCATGTGGAAGAAATATGGTATTGTTCCTGAAGGTGCCTATAAAGGACTCGAGATTGGCGAAGACGGTCATATTCATGGAGAGATGGATGCCGTTCTTGCAGCCTATGTTGATGGTGTGGTTAAGAACAAGAATAAGAAGTTAACTCCAGTATGGCACAAGGGTTTCGAAGGTTTGTTAGATGCTTATTTAGGAGATTATCCAACAAAATTCGAATATGAAGGAAAAGAGTATACACCTGAATCTTTTGCCGATATGTTAGGTCTGGATATGGATGATTATGTTGAGATTTCATCATACACACATCACCCATATTACAAGCCATTTGTAATTGAAGTGCCCGACAACTGGATGTGGGGACAAGTATACAATGTACCTTTAGACGAGATGATTGAAGTAATGGATTATTCCATTGAGAATGGTTATTCAATTGGTTGGGCCAGCGATGTAAGCGAGAAAGGTTTTGCATACCGAAAAGGAATTGCCGTAGTTCCAGCTGCCAATACAAAAGATATGAGCGACTCAGAAATCCTTAAGTGGCAAGAAATGAGTGCTCGTGAGAAACAAGCTCAGTTATACAAATTCGATGCTCCAGGTGATGAGAAAGAAATTACTCCTGAATTGCGTCAGGCAGCTTATGATAATTACGAAACTACTGATGATCATGGAATGCACATTGTTGGAATGGCTAAAGACCAAAACGGAAGTAAGTATTACTACGTGAAAAACTCTTGGGCAGCAAGTAATAAATATGATGGATATTTTTACGCTTCTGTTCCATTTATGAAGTACAAAACCATGAGTATTATGGTGCATAAAGATGCTATTCCAAAGAACATTAAAAAGAAGCTTGGTCTAAAATAGATTGTTAATGAGGGTTTCCTCAGAAGACAAATAATATTGTAAGCACCAATTGGTAATGTAATAGTACCGGTTGGTGCTTTTGCTTTGTGGGCAATGACGTTGGTGTTTAGAGGCTTTTAAATTGAGTTCTAGTGTTGATTTGAGTTTATTTTATTTAGCTGCAATAACTCAATGGAGACAGTGTTTAGTAAGAATTAAAATCCATGAAACAATAATTTGATCGCATAAAACGCCAAACGTTAAAAGTTTGTTAATTGATGCTGTATGCTTAGGTTGAAACTTCTTTTAGACCTATCGGTCGCTTTTCATTTGCAGATAGGAAATTCGGCAGGAATACTATAAGCAACCCACATTCTTGCGTAAATAATTCTGTTAATAACGAGAGTAAAATTAAGTTGAGCGCATGGTTAGTTCACTAAAATTTATAAATTCGCCCTCTATAGTTGAATCTAAACTTAATATTATGAAGAAAATTTTTACACTTTTTGTTTTTGCACTGATGACTACTTTCGTAATGGCTCAGACTTTTGTGTCTACTGCTGTTGAAAATAGAAACGTTGTAATTGAAGAATTTACAGGTATTCATTGCGTTTACTGCCCAGACGGACATAAACTTGCGAATGAGTATGCTGAAGCAAATCCTGGTGATGTATTATTGATTAACATCCATACCGGTGGTTATGCTAATCCAAATGCTGGTGAGCCAGATTTTAGAACTGCTTGGGGCGATGCTATTGCTGGACAAAGTGATTTAGCTGGATATCCTGCTGGAACTGTTAACCGTCATTTATTTGCTGGAATGCAGCAAGCTAATGGTACGGCTATGAGTCGTGGTGACTGGGATGATGCTGGTGATATTGTTTTAGCTGAAACATCTTATGTGAATGCTGACGCTACTGCAGAAATTGATATTGCAACAGGAACAATGACAATTGTTGTTGAAGTATATTTTACTGACAACAGTGCTTCTGCTTCAAACTTTGTTAACGTAGCTATCTTACAAAACAATGTTGAAGGTCCTCAAACAGGTGGAGCTAACTTCTATCCTGAAATGATGTTACCAAACGGTAATTACATGCACCACCACATGTTACGTGACCTTGTAACTGGTCAGTGGGGAGAAGAAATTACAACTGTTGCTAGTGGTGACTTCTGGACAGCTACTTATACTTATGCTATTCCTACAGACATTAATGGTGTTCCTGTAAATATGGGTAATCTTGAGGTTGGTGTATTTGTAACTGAAACTACTCAAGAAATTGAGAGTGGTAAATTAGTTCATCCTACATTTGTTAACTTCCCAACTCAGAATGACGCTAGAGTATTTGGTCTAAAAGCTCCTGCTGATATTTGTGATCCTACAATTGAGCCTATCGTAAAAATTCAGAACTTAGGTGGAACCGATCTTACTTCATTAGATATTGAGTATAGCGTTAATGGCGAAACTCCTATGACAATGGCTTGGACAGGTACTTTAACTCCATTCCAGGAAGCAGAAGTTCTTTTACCAGCTGTTACATTTACAATGATGGCAACCAACACACTAACTGTTACAACTACCTCAACAAACGGTGTAGCTGATGAAGATGCAACTAATAATGATGCAACCACTGATATTATGGCAGCTCCTGGTTCATGGAGTAAGGTATATTTTGAGTTAGCTCAAGACCGATATGGTTCAGAAATTGAGTGGGCTTTTGTTGATGCTAACGGAACTGTTCTTGAATCAGGTGGTCCTTATACTGACTTATCAGCTAACGGAATTGCTGTTGTTGAAGAATTAGATATCTGGTTACCAGCTTTAGGTTGCTACGAATTTAAAATTACTGATGCTTATGGCGACGGAATCGACGCTGGTTATGGTGCAGGTTATTATACAATTACTGATTCTGAAGGAACTGTTGTTGCTTCAGGTGGACAGTATACTGCTGAAGACGTTAAGCCTTTCGAAGTTACTGATATGACTGTTAACAGCATTGTTTCTGAAGTATTTGAAGGTGGTTTCGTAATTGCTCCAAACCCAACATCAAATGTTGCTAATGTAGCTTTAACTGTTGAAACTGCTCAAACTGTTAACTTTAGTATTTACAATAATCAAGGACAAATTGTTAAAGTTATCGTTGAAAACGTAGTAGCTGGAACAACTCAAACTGAGATTAATGTAGCTGACCTGGCAACTGGTATTTACATGATGAGTGTAAGAACTGAAGCTGGTGTTGCAACTGAAAGATTAATTATCCAATAAGAATAATTAGAAATAAATAGGAAACCGGTCTTTTATTAAGACCGGTTTTTTTGTTAAAATCATTAATAGTTGTTAAAAATATTCGCTTTCTTTTTATTCTAAATTCGAAAAACCTATTTTTGAGCTACTATTAAAAACTGAAGAGATGAAGAAAATTTTATTCCTTATATCATTTGTAGCCGCTTTTGGCCTATTGGTAAATGCTCAATTAATTGTTACCGATCATGGTGGAAACACACTAAACGGAATGGTGCATACCATTAGTGGTCCTGATACTGGTGAGTTCGCAGAAGAGCTTGATCTAGTTAATAACTTCGGCACAGAGATTAATGTATTTGCAAAGAAAGTTGAGCTTTCAGTAATTACTGATTCAGAGAACTATTTCTGTCTGGGTTCATGTTATCCTCCAAATATTTATGAAGCAAGCAATTCTGTTGCAATTGGTGGTGGTACCACACTTTCTGGCCTTGCTGGTTTTTCTTGTCATTATAATGCCAAAGGTAACCCAGGAACCACTTCAATGCGATATGTATTCTGGACTGCCGAAAATCCAACAGACACAGTTTATGTGGATGTAAACTTTGTAACTGGACCAAACGGAAAAGAAGAGATTCTTACATACTTAAACGTTTATCCTAATCCTGCATCTGATATCGTGCATTTAGATTATCAATTAACTGAAAAGGATAGCTGGTTTACTTTATACAATATGCTGGGAACAGAAGTTAAGCACATTGATCTGAATGATAATTCAGGAAGTTCATTTGTTCGTGTTTCTGATCTTAATGCTGGTGTATATTTTTATACAATCGGACGAGGTTCTGATATTCTTAAAACAGAACGTTTGGTGATTAAATAAGACCAAACCTATAGATATACAAAACGGGAATCATTAAATGGTTCCCGTTTTTGCGTTTATAAGAGTGTTGTATTATTGTAATCCAAGTTCTTTAAGCAATAGCTCTTTGAGTTTTTTTACTCCCGTGGTTGCATTCTCTGTAATGTAGGTAAGGTTGTTAGATTGATAGATGGCGGTTTTGTTTGGATCGATTAAATATATTTTTGCATGAGATGGTAAATAGCCAAGCAGTCCGGCTGCCGGATAAACATTTAACGATGTACCAATAACCACGCAGTAATCAGCCGTTCTAAATTTTTGTGCCGCTTCCGGAATGGCAGGAACTTCTTCGCCAAACCAAACAATATGAGGACGCAATTGAGACCCCTCCTCACATAAATCTCCCCATTTTAATTCCCAGTCAGCTAGTTCATGTACAAGCTCCGGGTTGGTTGTGCTGCGTACTTTCTTGAGTTCACCATGTAAGTGAAGAATGTTAGAGCTGCCACCTCGCTCGTGCAAATCATCAACGTTTTGAGTTACAATCTCAACATCAAAATATTGTTCCAATTCAGCCAGGGCTTTGTGCCCTTCGTTCGGTTCGCATTCCAATAGTTGTTTCCTTCGTTGGTTGTAAAAATCCAGCACAAGATGTGGATCGCGTTGCCATCCGTCAGGGCTCGCAACTTCGGTAATATCATACTCTTCCCATAAACCACCCATTTCTCTGAATGTACGTAAACCGCTCTCTGCGCTTATGCCCGCACCTGATAATACAACAAGCTTTTTCATCTATTGTAATTTGTATTGGTTGATAGACAAAACTACAAAAGATGATGCAGGCCAGCAAGTTGGAATAACAATGGTAAAGAATGCATTTTGGCAAAGCCGGCATTAATGATAAATATGATTGAAAGTAGTTTTGGATTGAAGTTTTAGCAATTGAGAATTGACATATTTTTGTATTTTTAGAGAAGCAAGAGGCGTGACGTAGGACGTTGAGAATCAGGGAGCACATTGAATGATAGATCAGGCATCAATAGATAAAATTTATGAATCTGCTGAAATAGTAGATGTAGTTGGCGACTTTGTGACGCTGAAAAAACGTGGAGTGAATTTTTTAGGACTGTGTCCTTTTCATAATGAGAAAACTCCTTCGTTTACGGTTTCTCCATCCAAAGGTATTTATAAATGTTTTGGTTGCGGCAAAGGAGGTAATTCTGTCAACTTTATCATGGAGCTTGAAAACATGTCGTATGTGGAGGCATTAAAGTTTCTTGCTAAGAAATATCATGTAGAGTTTGAGGAGAAAGAGCTGACACCTGAACAGGTAGAGCAACGAAATACCAAAGAAAGCCTGATGATTGTTTCGGCCTATGCGCAGGAGTATTTTACAAAAACATTGAAAACACACCCCGACGGAAAAAGCATTGGGCATTCGTATCTGGTTGAAAGAGGTTTTCGTGAAGACATAATTGAGAAGTTTCAGGTTGGTTATTGCCTTGACAAAAAGCGGGCTTTTACAGATGATTGCGTGAAAAAAGGTTACAAGCTCGATTACTTGGTGGCTGCAGGTCTAACCATTAAAAAGGACGATTGGATTGTCGATCGCTTTAGTGCGCGAGTGATGTTTCCCATTCATGATTTGGCTGGGCGGGTTATTGCCTTTGGTGGTCGTACATTGGTTACCGATAAAAAAGTGGCAAAGTACCTGAATTCGCCTGAGTCTGAAATCTATCACAAAAGCAAGGTACTTTACGGTATTTATCAAGCCAAGCGTTCGATTGTACAAAAGGAGAATTGCTATCTGGTTGAAGGATATACCGATGTGATCTCGTTTCACCAGGCCGGAATTGAGAATGTTGTAGCATCATCAGGAACATCGCTTACGGTCGATCAGATTCGTTTAATTAAACGCTTTACGCCAAATATTACCATTTTGTACGATGGCGATGAAGCTGGCATTAAGGCCTCCTTAAGAGGTATAGATTTGATTCTGGAAGAAGGCATGAATGTTAAGGTAGTCTTGTTCCCTGCTGGTGAAGACCCCGATTCGTACTCCAAGTCAAGAAGCTCATCGGAGCTTATGGAGTTTTTGGCTAATAATGAAAAGGACTTCATATCTTTTAAAACCTCTTTACTAAAGGAAGATGCCGCGCATGATCCGGTTAAAAAAGCCAACATGATTAGCGAAGTGGTGCGTTCGATTGGTAGTATACCCGACAGAATTAAACGCTCGGTTTTTATAAAGGAGTGCAGTGCGTCGTTGGGTGTAAGCGAGGAAATTCTCTATGGCGAGATTGGCAAAATATTGCGCAAAAAAGCAGGCGACCAGGCCAGGAGACCCTATAATGACACCAGAGACTTTACCCCTAAAAAGCAGGCACCATCGCAAATTCAATTGAATGAAGATGAGGATAGCCAGTTTGAGGAAGAGATTATCCGACTGATGGTGCGCTATGGTAATACTACTTTCTACGAGATTGAAAATGAAGATAAGAGCAAGGACATTATTACGGTGGCTCAGGTGCTTATTCGCGAAATAGAAAGTGAGCAGAATTTGCTCGAATTAAAGAAACCAAAACTACGAGAGATATTTGATTTGCTGGAGCAACAGGTTGAAGCAACAGGAAAGGTAAACGAACAACTACTGGTTAATCATGAACGTCAGGAAATTAGTACCTTTATTGCAAACATCCTTAGCAAAGAATACGACCTAAGCAGGTATTGGACAAAGAAAGATAACTTTATTGAAACCGAGGAAATGAAACTAAAGGAGCTGGTGCCGGAAACCATCTTTGCTCTGAAACATTACCGTATTCAAAAGTTGATGAAACAAAATCAGGACAAGCTAAAGCAACCCTTGTCTGACGAAGAAATTATAGCTGTTCTTGGTGTGATGAAAAATCTACAGGAAATTAATAAGACCTTATCTATTAAACTTGGTGAGCGTACAATCGTTTAAAAAATACAGAAACTATGAAAGCACGATGGATTACTTTTTTACCACAGATTGAGCAAATTATGGAAAAATGCGAAGTATGCAATCTGGCAATGGTTGATAGCGAAAACATGCCTTATGTGGTTCCTATGAATTTTGGCTATAAGGATGGTGTTGTTTATTTTCATGGTGATCAGCATGGACGAAAAATGGATATCCTGCGTGCAAATCCGAATGTAGCGATTAGCTTTAGTACCGATCACGAATTAGCGGTGCAAAACGAAGATGTGGCCTGTAGCTATTCCATGAAATACCGTAGTGTATTTGCCAAAGGACAAGTGTTTTTTATTGAAGACTACGACGCAAAAATTGAAGCGCTTAATATTATTATGGCAAATTATTCCGATCGTACATTCGGTTATAATTCTCCGGCTGTGAAAAATGTTTGTGTATTTGCTGTGAAGGCTGACAAATTCGAAGGGAAAGAATTTGGTAGGTTTGTTTAAAACCTGCCGCCAGGTATTTATTCCTTTTCTTCTTTCCACATTTCCTTCATCATGGTTTTTACGGAATCGGGAAGCAGCTCATCCGGAATAAAGCGAATGTACTTATTCATATGCTCCCAGTTGTTGCTATTTTCTTTATTACCATAAAACGACTTCGATAGCTTGCTTTTTTCCCCTTCTTTAGGAAGCTTATCGGTGTTTTTACGAATACCTGTTATAAGAAGATGATTTGTTTTTTGTGAATAATAAGTTATCGCATCACTTTCGCGCAATCTGTGTTCGGTGTAATCTGATGCATAAATACTTTTTAGAAAAACCTCATCGTTGATTTCCTGAAACTCAACAATCGTTGTATCCAGATTATACCAGTAGTAGTCTTTTTTGTATGATTTGGTAATGGCTCTAAAAGTCGTTTCAGGTGTTACCACCTCTTCAATTCTCATAATTTTGTAATCGTCCTTTTTAATAAAGTAGCGCACAATTGCATGGGCTGTGGTTTTAATTTCAACAATGTGGAAGTTAGGATTAAAGTGCTCTTTGCTAAAACAGGTTTTTACCGGAGTACTTGTACTAAATCCAATTTTGTATGATTGAAAATACTTGTAGATGTTTTTCTTGAACAAGTGCCTGATTGAGTTGCTTCCCGGCCAATTGTCCGCGGTAACTTCCCATTCTTTGGCAACCTTGTTTTGCAGTATTCTGGCTTCTTCGTGATTACGGAAGTTTTGTTTGCCACGAACTTTGATAGCTTCATCCGATACCAATAATATTGTTTCAATACCTCTATGGTACGTTGTGCTATCGGCTGTATGTGTTTTAGAAGATTCATTGGAATAATACACTTCAAGTACTGCTGGTTCTCTATGATAGTTTTTAATGAGCAGGTTAACAGCTTTTTTTAAAACCAGTTCAGCTGTAAGTTCGGCATTATCTACAATCACCTCCGCAAGCAGGTGTTCCATGTTCTGAAGATTGACAAGGTGTAAACTCGTGTCTGCCATTAGATCATCAATCGCAATATTAATAGGAATGAACGAAAGGTGACTAATTGTTAAGGTGTCACTCGAAAATTCCTTGGGCACGTTTAGCTCAAAATAACCCTGTTCGTTTGTTATTGTGCCAGTCAAATTATTTTTAAGCAATACATGAGCTTTTGAAACTGCTTGTTGATTTGCATCGAGTACCAGCATTTTTATTTTGCAATAATCTTGTGCGAATGTGCCAGAGGAGAGAAGGAGCATTGCAAGCAGGAGGGTTAATCGGTATTTCATAGAGTTGAGTTCAGTCAATTTAAAAGTAGTAAAATTTGTCGCAGTCTGTTTTCAAACGATAAGTATTCTAATTAATTATTGGTAAGGTATTAATAGCATTTTTTAATTGATGAGCAACTGAGCCGTGCGCTTTCGTGTTACTGTTTTCAGAAAGGAATATCTTCTGTTGTTCCGCTATCACCTTACATTGTTTTATCTTTGCCTCACCAAATAAAATTACAATAATGAACAGAACAGAAGCTTACCAATTGCTTAAGGAATATGTAAAGAATGAAAACATGTTGAAGCACAGCCGCGCATCGGAAGTTGTGATGATGGCAATGGCACGCAAGCTTGGAGAGAACGAAGAAGAGTGGGGCTTGGCTGGTTTGCTACATGATGTAGATGTTGAAATTACCAATGCAGATGCAAAAGTTCATGGTCTGAAATCGAAGGAAATTCTTAATGGGAAAGTTAGTGATTTGATTATTGATGCCATTGTGCATCATAACGAAGATGCTGAAGGAGTAGGGCCGCGATCAACCGTTTTTCAGCATGCGCTGGCAGCCGGCGAAACAATAACTGGTTTGGTAACGGCTACAACCTTGGTTTATCCTGATCAGAAGATTGCTTCGGTAAAGCCTAAATCCGTTACCAAACGCATGAAGCAAAAGAACTTTGCTGCATCAGTTAAGCGCGAGAACATTTTGGAGTGCGAAATGGTTGGTATTCCATTGGCTGAGTTTGCTGAGCTAGCCGTTAAGGCAATGGCTGAAATAAGCGAAGAGCTTGGGCTTTAATTAATAGTATAGATTAATGATTTGAGGGGATTAGCTAAACCCCTTTTTTCTACTTTCGCGCAAAATTGAAACATCATGGATGAAATTCTTTATTACGTAGCGGTGGTTGGTGTAATTGCATTTGCAATCTCCGGTGCGCTTAATGCAATGAGCAAAAGGTTCGACCCCTTTGGTGTTTTTATAATTGCTTTTGCTACAGCTGTTGGTGGTGGTACGGCCCGCGATATTCTCATAGGTAAACCAGTTTTTTGGTTGGTCGATCCCATATACACCTACATGATATTAGCAGGTACTATTCTGGCCATCTTGTTCCGAACCAAGTTTAATTATTTACGCAGAACTTTGTTATTCTTTGATACCGTTGGTTTAGCGCTTTATACAATAATAGGTGTCGAAATTGGGCTTAATGCCGAATTGAGTCACATAAGTTGTATTGCCCTTGGAACAATTACCGGAGCTTTTGGTGGAGTTGTAAGAGACATCCTGATTAACGAAGTGCCGGTTATTTTCGAGAAAGAGATTTATGCGACCGTAAGTATCGTCGGTGGATCGCTGTACATCTTTTTATCCTACCTCCAGCTGCCGCCCATGTATTTGCAGATTATTCCAGCGGTTCTAATAATGGGATTGCGATTCCTGGTTATTTATTATGAGATTACTTTACCAACAATCTATAGAAAAGAAGAGAAGTAGTTTGTAGCTTATGGTTTACTGCAACCAATGGATGATTAACGGGTAGCTATGAATGCCTATAATTAATAGTATAAGTACCGTGATTAACACATTTCCGATAAGCATATTTCTGATGCGTGTGAAATAATTAGCAAACAAGATACTTAGCGGAATTGCCACTATTGGCAACAACTCGATGGATATGGATGGTACAAAGAGTACTGCGATAATACTCAGTGAAAATACCCAAAACATTACCCGCAAAAATTTACGAGGGCCAATCTTTCTGGATCCCATTTCATTCAATAAGTGTAGCGATGCTAAAATGGTAAGAATAAGGATGAAAGAGAAAAACAGATAGTTGCTTATGTTTAAGTAATTCAAGTAGGAGGTAAGCTTGGTATTTTGTGCTATCACTTCGAAAAGGGCGCTTTGATTATCAGTGAAGAAATAATAAGCCCAGGCGAATATGTAGGGTAGCAGGATACCAACCGGAACCATTAAGTATTCACGAAGTTTAAAGGGGCGCAGAATAATAATCGCAATCCAAATAAGCAATGTGAAGTAGATAAGACTGAAATAGAATAGCGATCCCACAGAGATATAAAATGCGGCATCAAAAAAATTGGTGCTGAACTTATCACTATGATACGATCGCAGGCATTTCTCAATGGCCAATAGCAGAAAAACTCCGCCAATTAATCCTGGGTGAATTCTAAGTAATGGCAAAAAGGAGCAGCTAAGTATCACCAGAAAAACTGCCATTATATACGAGCGGGTTTCAACAATAAGAAACTGCTTGTTTATCCGGGTAGCCAGATAAACCATTAACATTAGTGTTAAGAATGCCAGTGCAGTTGATAGCATATGGCTCTTTGCAATAAAACCGGAAAGCAATGCATATAAGGGCATTGGATTATTATCAAAAGCAAAGAGCTTTATTTCCGGATTTAAAAAGGCATTCATCCACAAGGCTATTCCAAGTAGTGGAATAAAAATCAGGTTAATGGTCCTGTAACCTCGTAGAAAATTAAGCATGACGTTTTTTTGTTTTACAAGTCGAATCCAATATCCTTGCGGTAATTCTTTCCTTCAAAGGTAATTTTCTCTGCATTAGCAAATGACTTATTTAATGCATCGTTTTTGTCTTCGCCATAAGATGTGATGGCTAATACACGACCACCGTTTGTTTGTATAGTTCCGTCAACATTCTTGGTTCCCGCATGAAATACAATACTTTCATTTACGTTTTCGAATCCTGATATAGCTTTACCTTTCTCGTACGATCCCGGATAACCTGCAGAAACCATCATTACAGTTGTAGCTGTTCTACAATCGAAGAGTACATTGTGCTGGGCAAGTTGTTTGGTAGCGGCAGCATCAAGCAGTTCAAGTAAGTCAGACTTAATTCTAGGCAACACTACTTCGGTTTCTGGATCACCCAGACGTACATTATATTCAATTACGAATGGCTCGTCATTAACTTTAATTAAACCAAAGAAAATGAAACCGCTGTAGCGAATATTTTCCTGTTGTAATCCTTCAATGGTTGGTTGTATAATTTGAGTTTCAATTTTTTTCATGAAACCAGCCGATGCAAATGGGACGGGAGATACAGCGCCCATACCGCCTGTGTTTGGCCCAGTATCGCCTTCGCCAATTCTTTTGTAGTCCTTGGCCTCAGGCAAGATTTTGTAGGATGTTCCATCGGTTAAAACAAATACTGATAGTTCAATGCCATCAAGAAATTCTTCGATAACAACAGTGGCGCTGGCATTTCCAAACTTTCCGTTAATCATATCGGTAAGTGTTGCTTTGGCTTCGGCTAGGTCGCTGGTGATGATTACACCTTTGCCTGCGGCTAATCCATCGGCTTTAAGCACGTATGGTGCTTTAGCGTTTGCAAGATATTCCAGACCATCATTCAGGTTTTCTTTGGTAACACTAAAGTAACCAGCAGTAGGGATATTATATTTTTGCATGAACTGCTTTGCAAACTCTTTGCTGCCTTCTAGCTCGGCGCCTGCCTTTGATGGACCAATGAGCTTAATAGCGGCCAGTTCTTTTCTTTCGTTAAAGAAATCGTAAATTCCATTTACCAATGGATCTTCCGGGCCCACAACAATCATTTCAATTTGCTCATCGATTGCAAATTTCCCAATGGCCTCAAAATCGTTAACATTTAGGTCTACGTTTTTACCAAGTTTTAGGGTGCCGGCATTACCCGGTGCAACAAACAACTTGCTCAGCTTATCACTCTCTGCAATTTTCCATGCCAATGCATGTTCTCTTCCGCCTGATCCTAATATTAATACATTCATCCTATTTCGATAATTATTGTGTTTCCAGAAAAGGTGTCAAACCATAGCTTGTTACCATATGACCTGACACCTTTATCTATAAATATGCTATTTTTTTAAAATTCTAAAAACTGACGATACTTAACAAATTCAGTTTCAATTTTACTTTGCAGTTCTGGTTGATTGTTGTTGATAACAATTCTGCCAATTTCCTGCATTAATGCGAGCGATTTTCTTGCTTCATTTCTAATTGGGTTGAACTTGTCAACATCCAACTGGAAGTAGAAGTCGAGTTCCTGCTTTGATTTCTCAAAAAGGATTTCAATTATTTCGTTTGCTTTTTCCGGCTGATTGGCCAGGTAGTAAACCTCTGCAAGCGATACATTGAAATAGTTGTATGGAACGCGGTCGTTTGGCATTAATTCAACGCAACGATCTGCAACTATAATTGCTTTCTCAATTTCACCCTCTTTAATCAATTCCATGCCAAGTCGTCCAAAATTACTTCTGAAGTTCATTAACATTCTAAGGTTGTTCTCATCCAGATATACATCAGGGTCATCAATGCCACCCCAACGGAACTTATTAATCATATTGTCGAACATCTTTTCGGTATTCACCAAACCAATCTGTCCACTTTTAACAGGAGTTCTGATTGGTACCAATCGGTAAGCTAAGCCTTCAATCTGGAAATATGACTCCAGGTTCACATAGCTGTCTCTTCCTACCGTAATGGCCCAGTATATCGGACGATCCCAGTTAAAGTTACCCAATAAATCGAGCACCATCAGGTCGTTTTTCAATACATATGATTTGTTCAGTTTCCAGTCTACATTGTCAACCATTCTATCAGCATATTTTGGACTGATAATATTGTTGTCCATAATTTTTGCTGAATCAACCGGTATCCTGAATTTCTTTGACGGAATAAAGTCCATCTGGTCGTTTAAGCCCGAACGAACTTTTGTTTGTGGATTTTCGCTACGCACAAAGTCCATAATCTGTCCAAGGTTTTTGTAATCTTTGAACTGCTCGTTAAGCGGCACATAGTCTCTTGTTCCCTGCACATACTGGTCGTGAGTCATTGAGAACGGAACAGGATCGGAATCGTAGGCTTTACGTTTCATCTGATCGATGTACCAATCGGTACTTAAATAGCTCAGGTTACAAACCCTAATATCGGTTCTAACACCTTCAACTTCCTGAATGTACCATAGCGGGAAAGTATCGTTATCACCATTGGTAAAAATAATAGCATCCTTCTCACAGGAGTTCAGGTAATTGTAGGCAAAGTCGCGAGCAGTGTATCTTCCAGATCTATCATGATCATCCCAGTTTTCTGAAGCCATTAACACAGGTACAGCAAATAAGGAAAGGACTGTTGCAATTCCTGCACTTGCGGTAAGCGGAGCTACTTTCTTTAATAGATGAACCAAGGCTAGAACACCAATACCAATATATATGGCAAAAGCATAGAACGATGCTGCAAAAGCATAATCACGTTCACGTGGCTGGAATGGATACTGGTTGAGGTAAATTACAATGGCTATTCCTGTAAAGAAGAATAGTAATGTAACAACCGTAAAATCTTTAATATTTCGTTTGTATAAGAAGAATACCCCGAGCAAACCTAAAATTAGTGGTAAGAAATAATATTTATTTCTGCCAGGATTATTAGCAAGTTCATCCGGTAGTTTATCTTGATCACCTAATCTGGCATCATCAACAAATGGAATCCCGGAAATCCAGTTACCATGGAGTACGCCTCCATCGGCTATACCGTGTCCCTGAATATCATTTTGACGTCCGGCAAAGTTCCACATAAAATACCTGAGGTACATGTGTCCAAATTGATAGTTGATGAAATATCTAATGTTTTCTCCAAGTGTAGGTTTATAGATGGTTTCATTGGCACCCGAGCGGTTTCTGAATTTAACCGGACGGCCTTTAAATCCACTCCACTGCTTGTAGGCATCAACGTGTCGTTGCTGCGGTGAGTACATACGTGGAAACAAACTTTTAAATTGGCTATCGTAGTTGTATTCGTCCTTTCTATCAGAGATTACATATTTGCCATCTTTCTGAATGTAAACTGCCGATCCTTCAGAATAAGGCGTTTCGGCATCTAATGGCGAGTTAAATGATTGTCCATATATTAAAGGACGATCACCATATTGCTCACGGTTTAGGTATGATAATAATTTGAATACAGTTTCGGGGCTGTTCTGATCCATTGGTGGATCGGCAAGCGAACGAATAACAACCATTGTAAACGATGAATAACCTACAATGATAACAGTTACACCTAGAATAATTGTGTTGAGCAAATATTTCTTGTGCTTAAGCGTATAGCGTAATCCAAATACAATAAGGGCAACCAATAGGATGATGTAAACAATATTTCCTGTATTGAACGGTAGTCCAAAACCATTGACGAACATAAGCTCAAACCAGGTTGCAACAATAATTATGTAAGGAATAATACCGTACATAATTGCACCTACAAGAACGATAGACACCAGCGATGCGATGATAACACCATTTCTTGTGGCATTGTATTTTTTGAAATAATAAACAAATGCAATGGCAGGAATAGCCAGCAAGTTAAGCAAGTGAACACCAATTGATAATCCAATAAGGTAAGCGATTAAGATAAGCCATCTGTTAGCGTATGGTTCATCTGCTGCATCTTCCCATTTAAGAATGGCCCAGAATACCATGGCTGTAAATAATGATGAACTTGCGTACACCTCGGCCTCAACAGCTGAGAACCAGAATGTGTCAGAGAAAGCATAAGCCAGCGCTCCAACAAAACCACTACCAATTACAGCTATTAGGTTTCCTGTGTTGAACTCACCATTCTTGATCATTATTTTGCGGGCAATGTGTGTAATCGTCCAGAATAAAAACATGATTGTAAAGGCCGAAGCTAAACCTGAGAGCATGTTAATCATAAAGGCAACAGTAGAAGAGTCTGCTGCAAATAAGGAGAATACACGAGCTAATATCATAAAGAATGGCGCACCCGGTGGATGCCCTACCTGAATTTTATAGGCGGTGGTAATAAATTCACCACAGTCCCAAAAACTGGCTGTTGGTTCGAGCGTTAATGCATAAGTTATCGCAGCGATTAAAAAAGACACCCATCCGAAGATGTTGTTGGTTAGTCTGAATTGCTTCATTTTCAATGTGTTTTCAATTTCTTCTAAAAGGTAGCGAATTTACTACTTTTAGATTAGTAAAAAAATAGATTATTCGAGTGTTAAATACACTCAGAAGCGCAAGAGGTTCAAGTAAGCGTTGAAAAAAATATGGATTAGCCTGAAGCTAATTGTGTGGTGAGTCTTTAACTATAAAATACCTAAGGAATTGTTGTGTCGGCAACAAGCAATAATGAACTGAGCAGCAGCTGTATTTTCGTACAATTAGGAAGCAGGTTGATGATTAACCTTGTCGAAATCGATATCAACCATACCGTGATTGTTTAAAAGGCCGGTAAACGAAATGGCGTTGCTATCCGGAATAAGAATTCCTTCAATGATAAAATCATCTGTGTGATCGAGTTGCTCAATAGATACAATATCGGTTCCCATGTATCCATTTAATTGTAGATGAATGTGAGTACCCGCATGACTAAACAACAAGTGTTTTTTGTCGAGAAACTCCAGGGAGCAGTTAAAGCTTTTATTGTAAAATTTATTTTTCATTATTGTTAGGTTTGTTGGACACAATAAAGGATACGGTAACAAAATGCAGGAGGTTACCTCTTAGTTCATAGGAAAGTATTCTAATTGATTAGCGAGTGTTTTCCTAGGCTCAACTCACTCTTTTCATTGATGAATGCCAATTCTTGCAAATGAATTTAGAAGCACGAAAAAAGAGGCTGCCTTTTGGGCAACCTCTTCTATATAGTCTAATGTTTTGTGCTTATTTAGCCGGTCCAACAATATCTAATTCATCAATTAGGTTTTGAGCGCCAGCATACTTATCCATTACGAATAATACGTATCTTATATCGCAAACAATTGTTCTTTGCAATTCCGGGTCAAACTGAATATCACTACTCATAGCTTCTGAGTTTCCGTCAAATGCAGTTCCGATTAATTCACCGTTTGCATTAATAACAGGGCTTCCTGAATTACCACCGGTAATATCGTGGTTTGTTAAGAAACAAACTGGCATTTTTCCGTTCATGCCATACGGACCAAAGTCTTTCTTTTCGTATAGTTCCTTTAATTTAGGAGCAACAATAAATTCTTCGTTTGTTGGATCTTCCTTTTCCATAACACCTTCAAGGTAGGTCATAAGGTCGTACTGTACAGCATCGCGCGGATTGTATCCGTTTACTACACCGTAAGTAATACGCATTGTTGAGTTAGCGTTTGGATAGTAGAAGTTGTCTTTATCCATTTCGCGTAAACCTGCAATGAATAAACGCTTGGCTTTTGAAAGTTTTTCTTCATACTGACCTTGCGTACCCATGCTGGTTCTGTAAACTTCAATCATGCTGTTGATAGCAACAAAAGCAGGATCTTTCGCTAATACTTTAGCTTTTGGCTTAGCATAAAAAGCATTCAATTTTTCTTCTGATGAGAAAACCGACTTCTTAAACATATTAGCAGCATACTTATTAAAGTCACCTTTGAATTTTTTCTCAACTACCTTGAAAATTTCAGGATGCAGATCTTTTGGCATGTCAGTGTAATAAGCTTCAAGCATTGTGGCAACAATGTTTTGGTCGATTACAGCATTGTAATCTTTCCAATGTGCTTCGTTACCTGCTTTCATTTCAGCAATTACTTCTGATGCATCTTTTTCCTGCTGTAGCATTCCAAGCACCATTTGATGCTGATAAGCCAGATTTAGAATCTCAGCACCTTGAGAGAATCCTGTTTCAACAAGAAAGAAGTATAATTTCGCTGAACTACTTTCAGACTTTTGCTTGTATACTTCAGCAAAGGTTTTTGTAACCTCACCATATTTCTCTACTCTTTTAGGATCCGCTTTTACCCATGCATCAAACTTGTCTTCTAAAGCTTTCTTTTGTTCAACAACTTTATTCGCTCTTAAGGCTTTTGATTCTTCACGATCTTTCTTCCAGAAGTTACCCAAATAAGCAATTTTGCTTGCATACTGAATCTTCACAGCTTCATCCTTGTCCATCTCAGCTTTCATTACCTTCATTTTGGCATCGCGAAGCTTAACAGTTACAGGATTTAATTCATCCATTTTTTGCTTAACACCATATGAGCTTAAATAACGATCTGTTGTTCCAGGGTATCCCCAAATCATTGCATAATCGTCTTGCTCAACACCTTTAATTGAAATTGGTAAATGATGCTTAGGCTTGTAAGGTACATTGTCTTTTGAGTATTCAGCAGGCGATCCGTCAGGAGCACAGTATACTCTAAACATTGTAAAGTCACCTGTATGACGAGGCCACATCCAGTTGTCGGTGTCGCCACCAAATTTACCAATTGATGATGGAGGAGCACCAACTAAACGAACATCTTTAAATGTTTCGTAAACGAATAAATAGTATTCGTTACCGCTAAACATGCTTTTTACATTTGCATTGTATTTAGTGTCGGCAGTAGCTTCTTTAACAATTTTCTGACTAGCACCGCGAATGGCACCACGTCTTTCTTGCTCAGACATTTCGTCGTTAACTTCGGCTAATATTTTTTCAGTTACATCTTCAATACGAACTAAAAATGAAGCCGTTTTTCCTGGGTTCACTAGTTCTTCGCTTTTCTTACGTGCCCAGAAACCGTCTTCCAGATAGTTGTGGTCCGTTGTACTGTGCGCCTGAATTTCGCCATAACCACAGTGGTGGTTTGTTAGCAACAGACCTTCTGCAGAAATCATCTCTCCGGTACATCCACCACCGTCAAGCTGTACAATTGCATCCTTTAAGCTAGCATTATTAATATCGTATAATTGCTCTGCGGTTAATTTTAACCCAAGTTTCTGCATCTCTGCATATTTCTTCCCTAATAAGAACGGAAGCCACATCCCTTCATCACTTCTTGCAGTGAATCCGAATCCTAACGCAAAAACGAGTGTTAATGCTAAAATCCTTGTTTTCATAAGTAAAATTAATTTAAAGTGTGTACGCGACATTCATTGCTGTTGTACTTTGATTTATGAATGCCTCATCATTTTATTGATTATATAAATGTATGTTCGTGTGCAAAAATAGTATTTTATAAAGTGTAATAAATGAAATATGTTCATTAATGATTCTTTAACAATTACTCATATTTTATTGAGTTAACCGGATTTGATCTGGCAGCTCTAACTATGTGTAAGCTAATAGTAATAAGCGATAGAGCTATTGAAATAATTCCGGCTAGAATGAAAGGCCCCATTCCCAATGGAAAATGATAAGCAAAATTAGACAGCCACTCTAAGGATGCGTAATAGGCCAGTGGTATTGATATGATGAATGAGATACCAATGAGGATGCTGAATTCCATATAGAATTTTGAAAGAATACTTTCGGTTGATGCGCCCAATACTTTTCGTATGCCAATTTCTTTCTTTCGCTGACTGGCAATGAAGGATGATAATCCGAATAAGCCAAGCAAGGCAATAAAAACACATATGCCCGAGAAGATGGTAAAAATAAGGCCAATCTTCTGTTCTCCTTCGTACAGCTGTTCTAGCTGTTCATCAAGCATGTAATAGTCAAATGGGTTTTGATGATCAAACTCCAGCCATTTCTCTTTAATAAAGTCGATGGAGGCAGCTTGATTATCCTTAGCGATTTTTAAACTCATAAAGCGGCTTGGATCGTCACGAAGTATTAAGATTACCGGCTCAACCGGATTATGTAGCGATCCCATATGAAAATCTTCAATCACACCAATAACTTTACCGTTCATACCTGCGGTTCCGTCGAGGTTTATTTGCCATTGTAGTTTTTTACCCAGCGGGGCATCGGTCCAATGTAAGCTTTTGGCTGCGGCCTCATTAATGATAAATGCCTCAGTTAGATCGGTTGCCATTTCCTTGTTGAACTGGCGCCCGTCAATTAAATTAAGTTGATAGGTGTCAATAAAATCATAATCAACCAGTATCCAGTTAAGGGTGTGTTCTACCATTTCCTCTTCACGCTCAACACGCATAACAGTAATAGGCATGTTATTTCCTGGAACACTTACCGATGTTGTTGCCGATAGAATATTTGGATTTTGCAGCAGTTCTTCTTTAAATACATTCAGATTGCGAATAAAGGCAGTGTCCTGAATCTGCAACACCACCATGTCCTCCTTATCGTAGCCCAGATCTTTAGAGTTTAAATAGTCTACTTGATTAAAGACGATAATGGTGCCGATGATCATGAAAATGGAAATTACAAACTGCAAAACCACAAGGCCTTTACGCAACGATCCGCCTTTGCCATTGATATTTACTTTTCCTCTGATAACCTTAATCGGGCTAAATGATGAAAGAAAGAAGGCAGGATATGTACCAGATAAGAGACCTACAACAAAAGTAACGAACAATAATACTGGTAAAATAATGGCGTGCTCCAGCAGGTTAATGTTCATTTCTTTTCCGGAGATATCTACAAATATTCCTCTAAAAGCATATACCCCAATTACCGCAACTGCCAATGCGATGAAAGCCAATATTACCGATTCGCTTAAAAACTGTCGGATGAGTTGTTGTTTGTAAGCACCAACTACTTTTCGGATACCAACTTCTCGGGCACGTTTTTCGCTGCGCGCCGTTGCCATATTCATGTAATTAATGCAAGCAATTAACAGGATGAAAATTGCTATGGCTCCAAAGATATAGATGTAGGCAATTTCTCCGGTTGGTAAGTCGTATTGTACATTGCTGTAAAAATGTTGATCGGCCAGTGGAGTTGCCATAAGGTTAAACGAACCGCGTATTTGATTACCCAGCTCGGCCATGTACTTCTCATAAAATTCAGGGAATTTTGCTATCACCTTATCAATGGATGCATTCTCGGCCAGCAGTACATAGCTAAAAACGCTAATGTTCCAAAAGGCACCGGATGCAGTTGAGTTAATGTTTTCTTCGCCAAAGCGCGAAACGAGTGTTTGCCCGGAAATTAAAGCATCATACTTTAGGTGTGTGTTGCTGGGTAAATCCCTAAAAACTCCGGTAATTTTGAAGTCACCCTGATTACCAATGGTAATAACCTCGTTTAAAGGGTTCTCGCGGTTGAAATATTTTAAGGCGGTGCGTCTGCTAATTATAACGCAGTTCGGATCGGTTAATGCCTCTTCGGGTGAACCAAAAAGCAGCGGCACTGTAAAAACATCAAAAATGGACGAGTCGGTGTAATAGATGTTCTCTTCGTAAAATTGCTTGTCCTGATATTTTACCAATGAGTTGCCAATCTGCGAGAAGCGCACAGATTGTTCTATTTCGGGATACTCAACTTTTAGCGTTGGTGCCAAAGGAACAGCTGTGGCGGCAAATTTGTCGTTTTTATCAGCAATAGTAAAATCTGACTCTAGGCGGTAGATGCGTTCGTACCTGCTGTGGTATTTATCATAACTAACTTCATCCTTAATAAAAAAGTAAATGAAAATGGCACAGATAAACCCAATTGATAAACCGAGAATATTTATGAATGTATAAAACTTGTTTTTAGAGAAACTTCGAAAAGTACTCTTCAGGTAATTAGTTATAAGCATACACCATCAATTTTAAGAGCCTTTGATTTTCAATTACCAGACCAATATAGGTAAGTTGATTAAAACCAAAGGTATAAAATTGAAAGCGACTTTTCTAATTTTTAAAAAGTGTCCGCCTGATTTCCAGCCAGTGTGCGTTTCCGTTCAGTAGCCGAACTTTCCAGCTACTTTTGTGCCTTTCTTCTTTTGCGTTCTTTTATAAGTAAGCTTAGCTCGCGTCCGGTTTGTCCGGCAACCGAGGTGTTTTCTTCAGCTCTTCTGAACAGGTAAGGCATAACATGTTTAACCGGACCGTACGGAACATACTTAGCCACATTATATCCGGCATCAGCCAGATTGAAACTAATATGATCGCTCATGCCATATAGCTGTGCAAAAAAGCAGCGATGATCATCCTTGGCAATTTGCTTCTCATCCATCAGCCTGGCCATGTATTGGGCGCTGTACTCGTTATGCGAGCCATTGAATACTGAGATAGTATCTAGGTGGTCAAGGCAAAACTTTAAGCCTGCATTGTAATCATTATCTGTACTTTCTTTGTCGGGCTGTATTGGCGATTTGTAATTCTTTTGCTCCGCTCTTTCGCGTTCCTTTTCCATATAGGCACCACGCACAAACTTAATTCCCAGAAAGTAATTTCCGGCAACAGATTTTTCGTATGATTTCTTCAGAAAGTCTAAACGATCCCATCGGTACATTTGTAGCGTGTTAAAAACAATGGCTTTTTCCTTGTTGTACTGTTCCATCATTTTCTCAACCACATCATCAATAAAATTTTGATACCAGGAATCTTCGGCATCAATAAGAATAGGCACATTTGCCTTATGGGCTGCCTCGCAAAGTGTGTTTACGCGATCTCTGAAATTTTGAGCTTCTTGTTTTTCTGCATCAGATAAGGGGCTTCCGGCACTTACTTTCTCAAGTACCGTTGATGTTGTAAAGGCTGTTGGTTTAAAAACCGCAAATGGCACGTTGGGGTTTTGTCCTGCATTTTTAATTGAATCTAAAGTTTCGGCTAATGCATTGTTAATATCATCAATGGATTCTTTTCCTTCAACGGAATAATCCAAAATACCTTTTACATTAAACTGTTCTAGCAAACGTACGGCCTTCATGCTATCGCTAATGTTTTCGCCGCCCACAAAGTGCGAGTAAACAGTAGGCTTAACCAGAAACTTTATAGGCAGGTGAAGTTTTAAAGCCAAACCAAGAAAGCCATTTGTAATTTTCACAAGACCATTTTTTGAAATTAACTTAAACAGCAAATAAGCCCTGAATAAGTCAGTGTTTGATTTACTTTTAAAAGCAATCTCTGTATTTTCGAAAGATATCATGACAATTTAATTTTGTACAAAGATAAAATCAATTCCAATTTTTCTATCACATTCATTATCACAATCGCTTGTATATTTCAGCTGTTCAGTTTGAGTTTGTTGTAGTCTTGAATCATGCAATTAAACAAAGCCAAATGCGATGATTCTGTAAATTGATTAAATATTAACGCAACTTATAAATGCACTTCAACGTCTAGGAATGGAAATTTAGATTACATTGTTTGCTTTAAAGCAGCTTTTATCTATTGTACGGCAAATATTTCTTTCTAAATTTGCAAACATTGTAATGTTAGACTTTAAATCAAAAGAATTAATAAGAATCAATATAATAAGACTATGAAATCAAAAAGATTTTTAATCATCGCCTTGACAGTTCTTATGGCAGTTCCTTTTTTCAACAGTTGTAAAAGAGGTGCAAACGATCCTGCCTTATCATTTAAAAGTAGGAACAGTAGAATTTCTGCAGTATGGACACTGGAGAGTGGCTACTACGATTGGTTATATCAGTACGAAGAAGAATTCCGTTGGTTAGACCCTAAATGTGAAGACGTGGATGGTAACCCAATTGAGTATAGAGATTTAACAACATTTACTAAGTCATATAATTTTAGTGATGCATTGGCTCATTACGAGCAGGAATATACCACTAACGTTGAAGAGATTTATTATAATGATACGCACGGAATGGTGTTTGGTAAAGAATACGAAGATGCTTTAACCATTAAACGCGACATTAACTTTAACTATGAGCTTACCATTAAAAAGAATGGTACTTACAGAGTTTACATTACTTATAATGTTTATGAAGATGATTATCCATTACCATTGGATCCTGATTTTGATGAGCAAGCTGGTAAAACTTATTCGGGTACTTTTACCTATGATGATGAGTGGCATTGGACTGATAATAGTTTAGGAACAAGAGAAGGTATTCAGTTTGATGGCTTCCCATTCCCTGTTGTTGACATATTAGGTAAATTTGACCTTGATAGCAAATTTGTTGTTAACTGGATAAATGACGTGCAGTTTACAAACGAAAGTATTGTTTTCGAAATTGATAAATTAGCCAGCAAAGAGCTAACACTTATGTCAGTTGCCAGCGAAACTGCTTTCTACCAGGAAGTAGAAGATGAGTGGGAAACAATAAACATTGATGGTGACCCAATTGATTGTGAAGGTACATTTACTGTGTCAACACTTGAAAATTTAGAGTATCACCTACAGTGGATTAGCGATGGTAAATCTGTTGATGAATAGGACCTAAAAATCAATATAATATGAAGCCCCGTTGTCGGGGCTTTTTTTGTGCTTAATAGTTTAAGTTTTTATATTTTCGCTGATTGAAAAAAACGATGCTTTATATCTGAAACCGAACACATGGAATATAATTTTAAAGAAATAGAACAGAAGTGGCAAGACTACTGGAGAGAACATAAAACATACAAGGTTGAAGTTGATACCACAAAGCCTAAGTATTATGTGTTAGATATGTTTCCTTATCCGTCAGGTGCAGGTCTGCATGTTGGTCATCCGCTAGGATATATTGCCTCGGATATTTATAGCCGGTATAAAACACACAAAGGATTTAATGTTTTGCATCCAATGGGGTACGATGCCTTTGGTTTGCCAGCGGAGCAATACGCCATTCAAACAGGGCAGCACCCGGCAATAACTACAGAAAATAATATTGCCCGATACAGAGAGCAACTTGATAGGATCGGCTTCTCGTTCGACTGGGATCGTGAAGTGCGAACTTGCGAACCTGATTATTATAAATGGACACAGCAAGCTTTTGTGCAAATGTTCAATCATTGGTACAATAAGGACACGGATAAAGCCGAGCCAATTGAAACACTTATTGGTAAGTTTGAAGCAGAAGGTAATGCTAATGTAAATGCGGCAACAAGTCAGGAAGAAATATTTACTGCCAATGAGTGGAATGCAAATACAGATGAAGCTAAGCATCTATTGTTACTAAACTATAGACTAGCTTATTTAGCTGATACGATGGTGAATTGGTGCCCGGAACTTGGAACCGTTTTGGCCAACGATGAAGTGGTAAATGGTGTTTCCGAGCGAGGAGGACATCCAGTTGTTCAGAAGGAAATGAAACAATGGTCACTTAGAATCTCAGCTTATGCACAACGCCTACTTGATGGTTTGGATAAAGTAGATTGGACCGATTCTTTAAAAGAAGTGCAGCGTAATTGGATTGGAAGATCTGAAGGTGCCGAGATGATTTTTAAGGTGAAAGATCAGCAAATTGATTTGGAGGTTTTTACAACCCGACCTGATACAACCTGGGGTGTTACATTTATGGTACTTGCTCCCGAAAGTGAGTTGGTTTCATTACTTACCAAAGCTGATCAAAAAGAAAGTATTCAGCATTACATTGAGCAAACACAAAAACGTTCGGAGCGTGAACGCATGGCAGATGCAAAATCTGTGAGCGGCGCCTTTACGGGTAGTTACGCCATCAACCCAATGACAGGGGATGAGATTCCAATATACATTAGCGATTATGTTTTAATGGGTTATGGAACCGGAGCTATTATGGCTGTTCCTGGCCACGATAGTCGTGACTTTAAATTTGCGCGTAAGTTTGAGTTGCCGATTATTCAAGT
>JBFHES010000009.1:0-42195 GCA_041584015.1 Bacteroidales bacterium | reverse complement strand
TACCTAAAGAATAAATATTATGATTAGTTTTAAGTTGTTCATCAATGCGATACATGATGCTATAATGAATGCAAGCGATTCACTTATGGCAAAGAATGAAGGCTTATTAGATAAATACTTTGAACCGGCTACAAAGGAGGTGAAAGGTGTAGATGGTGAGGTAACAAGTACAGAATACTTAAAGCCAAGAACTGTAGTGCTGGAGTATCCAACAACCTCGGTAGACCTGGATGAGGTGGGTGAGAAGCGTTTTGAAAATTCTGAAGTGCATGTACCTCTAATCACGCTTGTTCCATTACATATGTCGCAGGTTGAAAAGGCTGTTCTCAAAGCTAATTTTGAAATAGAAATTGTTGATGATGAAATTCAACTTCATTTTACTAATCGGAAAAGTGGAACTTTTGGCAAAAAAGGCAATACTACCTTTGGTGAGCTTGAGATTACAATTTCACCAACAGAGACTTCTGAGGGGTTGAAGTTATTAGTCGAAGGTTATGAAAGCATGCTGAAACGCCAGATTACTTAGGATTAACAATCAATTTAATTATGCAACCCACAATTAACTCTGTTCTTTGTGGGTTTGTTGGATTAACTAATTAATGCTTGCTGCTGCTATTCCTATTGTATCCATTTTACTTTTTCCCGTCGTAAACCTTAATGAGTCAAGATTGGCCTCGGGCATAAAGCTAATATCAACAGGTCCAATTATACCTTTAATCTTTTCAGAATTACTAAACTGCCACATTAAAACGGAAGGTGTGTTTCCAGCGTCTTCTTCGGAAGGGAATAAACCAACTGGGGGATTTGAGGCGTATCGAGCCATCCAGAATGGGTAGTTATTGAAATGCTTATTTAAATATAATTTATAAAAGTTTGAATAGGTGTATAAAATTGGTTGAACTCCATAATAGCTTTCTATTTTCTCAAGGAAAATTTTAAGGTTTCGTACAAATTTTTCCTGGTCAATATCAAGTTCGCTGCATCCGCTACAGCTCAATTCAATATCTATTATTGGAGCTAAATTTTTGTCGTTTAAAGTCACCGTCTTAATATAATTTTCAGCTTGCTCTAAGGGGTTGTGGTTGTAGTCGTAGTAATGGTATGCGCCAACAAGTGTATGTTTCGAATGTGCCTTTTTCCAATTGTATTTAAAATATTTATCAATGTGACTTTTCCCTTGTGTGGCTTTAATAATGAAAAATTTCATCCTTTCAGGTATGGTGTCGTTATGAACCTGTTCCCAATCAATCTTATTTTGCCATTGTGAGATATCGATACCGTAGTGACCACCTACCTTGATGCCATCAACAGTTTTCTCTGATTCAAAGAGATCGTGATGTTGCTTTCTAGTGATGCGTGTGGTATTTGAGTCCATTGGATGGGAATGCCCTGTATACATGTAGGGCACATGCAATGAGTCAAATGCCAAGGAGCCGGCAAGAGCTAATTTTTCGACATGAAGTATGGAGTCTATTTTTTGATGTACTTTTGAAATATCCTGTCTTAATTCGCTTATTTTATTTTGCTTTGATTCCAATATCGGAATTGGAGAGTAGCCTATTAATTCAAATATTTTTAAGGTAAATAGCAGAAGCAGAATTAGAACCGCAATAATGAGCAGGGTTATAGTTCGCTTGTAGTATTTAGTCGATTTTTTCTTTTTTACCGGATGAAACTTAGCCTCTAATCTATTCTGCATAGTAGATAAATATGATGAATACTCTTATGGATGCCTTCTTGCACAATAATTTATGTACGCGAAGTAACGTTTGTGTCACAATTGCTTTTGATCTGTAAGTACGTTATAAACAAACATACAAAACAAAATTAAGAAAATGAGTAAGTTGGGTTATTTGTCATACATTCATAACGAAAAAAGGGTTTAACTAAATGTTAAACCCTTAATGTCTATAATTTAATGGACTTTTGCTTTATCTGCTTATTACAAGTTTTACATTCTTTTGCTTGTCATCAAATGTTAGATTAAGAATATAGATACCGGGTAGTAAATTACTTGTATTAAATTCTTTATTGTATACTCCAGAGAAGTTTGTTAAATGGTCTAAGTTTGTTGTGTGGCCAATAACATCAATAAGTTTAATGCTTAATTGATTACTTGTTGCAGCATTAATCTTTATGCGTATGCTTTGATCTGCCGGATTTGGAAACACATTTAAAGTGTTAATAAACTGTTTGTCATTTGCGTTTAATAAGCTGACTTCAATTTCAATGCTTATTGAATCGCTACCACAATCATTTACCGTAATCAATTGCACTGTGTAGGTTCCTGATTGAGTATAAGTGTGCACTGGATGTTCATCAATGGATGTGCTGCCATCTCCAAAATCCCAATAGGAATTAAGCGCATTATTTGAAAGATTTGTAAATTGAAGTTCATTTAAACTTGCTTGATAGGAGAAATTAGCCAAAGGTTCAGTAATTATCTCTGCGAGCACAGGCACCCTGTTTGAAAGACAAGTCGATTCTATTACTTCCCAATCATAGAAATAATAATAGTAACCGGTAGGATCGGTTGATGCGCTGGAGTTTTTTACTGATAGGAAACCAGGGAGCAGATAGGGATAGGCATTTCCTCCGTTATTTCTAAATAAATCCGGTGATTCTGGTCCTGCCAGTTGATAGTTGTTTCCAGGTGCTATCTCAAAGTCTAACAGAATACGGCTCTCACCAGAAGGAATATAAACAATGCGATAATCAATTTCATTTCCGTTGGCATCATTAAGACTAATTTTTCGGTTACCAGCAGAACCTGCGTAGACCTTAACAGAAACTAGTTTCAATTGCTTATAGATATCGAAAACCAAATGATGAGAGACAGCTGCAGAAAATAAGTTCCCTCCACCTGTATTATCTTCTTTAGCTGCTTTTCTTAACTCGGGAATAGCCAAAGATTCTGCCCAATAGATGGTACTGGTATTGATAAATGGAGTGCTAAGCGTGTCGCCTACGTGTATTAATTCTCCGCCAATTGAGTCGCTGTACCATAACAACAAGTTATCCGATTGAGCCGTAAGATTAAAGTTTGCTTCATTACAAGCAACCGCATTTTCAGGTATTGGGTTAATTGGAGGAGTATACAACACCATGTTGCTTACTGTTAAGGAATCGCTGCCGTATGAATTTGCGACATTGAGCGTTACGGTATAAGTTCCATCGGTTTGATAAACATGAGATGGACTAGGATCTGTTGAAGTAGTGCCATCGCCGAATTCCCATAACCAGCTAGTTGGACCATTTGATGAAAGGTCTTGAAAGAAGATCTCTCCATCGCAGGTTTCAAGCACATCAGCTGAGAAATCGCATGCTGGTGCCGCATTTGCAAAATTACACGACCAGTTTAATTCAAACCCTGCTTGTGTCACATAAACATCTGAAGTTTGCCTGATGGTGATGGATCCTGCACTTGAGTTTATGGTTCCTCCGTTTGGTAGGTTTGAACCCGTGAACTGTCCAATAAGTGGACTACTGGTGCTTGGCCCATCATATACATATAAGAAATCATAGGTGTTCTCGAAATTAAAGGATGTAAAGTATAGGCTTACGTTTAGCGCGCCGTTCGGAGCAATTGTAATGGTTTCATCAGTATTGTCTGAGTAATTTGTAGGACCACCATTATCGTATAAAATTCCGGTGCATGCCGTCTGAATGGATGAGTTACCCATAAATTCAATACATGGGTTGGTGGCATCAATATTAATGTACGCAGTGTCGGTTTTACTTGCTGAACCGCATGTGCCGCCATCAACATTAAGAATAATATCGAAAGTACCGTAGCTTGAAAATTCATGCGTAGGATTCATAATACTACTTGTTGATCCATCTCCAAAGTTCCATTGAAAGGTCATTCCATTAATTGATTGATTATTGAAATGTACGGTAGCCGGAGGCTGACAGAACGAAGTTATCGCTGCAGAGAAATCGCTTACAACTGTATCAACATAATTTGGACCAACTCCAACAGCATACCATGCTTTGGTTACAGATTCAACTTCAGCACTACATCCTCCATAGAGGTCAACGGCAGAAAGTATGGAGTAGAATCGAGCATCGGCATATTGCGAGGTATTATTTAAATAACTCACCAATGTTCTGAACGCTATTTTGTCTGCTGATTCTTGTCCAATGGCGCTAACATTATAAGCATCTCCGTTATCATTAGTACCTGAGCCTCCGGTTACCAAAAGATAGTACCAAAAATTAATGACCCCACTATTGGTGTGTACTCCGCCATTATCGTCGCTTCCAAAATACCAGCTGTTTCCATGATAGGTGTCTGGCTGGTTGTAAATATTCGGGTTCGACATCGATCTGAATGCTGACCCAATATCTTCACCAATGGTCCAGTTGGCATCATTAGGTTTAGCATAAAATTCAATTGCTGTTCCAAAAATATCACTAAACCCTTCGTTCAAAGCACCGGATTCATAGGAGTAATCCAGGTTGGCCGTAAAGCTTGTCAGTCCATGTGAAATTTCATGACCACAAATATCGAGGGCAGTTAGAGGAAGACTAGTGGATCCATTTCCATCTCCATAGGTCATTCTGTTACCATCCCAGAATGCATTGTTATAGTTATTATCGTAATGCACATAACTCCTAAGTGCAAAACCCTGGTTGTCTATACTGTTTCTGTTGTGTTTGAAATAAAAATAGTCATAGGTCATTTCTGCTCCCCAATGAGCATCGGTAGCTACTTCATCTAAAGATGCATTAAAGTTATTCCAGAAATTATCGCTATCAACAAAATCAACAGCAGAACCATAGTTTGTAGATGTTCCCATATTATACGTCTCTATTCCATCACCGCGACCAGTTTCTCTTAACCGATACCCTCCGCTGTATGAATCTACAATTATCTCCTGTGTGCCGCTATATTTTGTAATGGCAGTAGCAGGAATGTCAGCCTGATGGAGTTGGTCTAACACCAAAAGACATGCACCGTTTGCTGCATCAATAAATACCTCAGCCTTCTTTAAAGGTGAGTGGGCATAAATTGTAAATGCATAACAATATTTGAAATGACCGTTATTCTTAGGATAGCTTGATTGCAATAATATTGGTCTGGCAATAGGGTAGTAGCTAGCATCTGTATTTCCAGTTTCCCTTTTAAAGTGAGCTTCTTCTTCGGGAAGTTCCCATTTGTAGGTTTCTGCCGGATAAGCGGCTAGTGCAAAATCAAGTGCTTCAGTAGTACTAAGCGCAATCTGATTGTCGGTTGTAATTGTGCTGTGAATTGTGCCAGCATAGGAGTGAACTCTTTTGGCTTTAGACAGCAGATTAAACTTGGCATTGTGAATTTGGAAATTATTGAATGATTGAGTGTATCGCGAAAGTTCGTATCCAAGTTTGTCCTTCTGAGGTTCGGCTTGTGAGAAGTGAAGATCTGCATCGACCTTAAACATTCTTCTTAAATAATTCTCAAAATCGTTGGATGGTATGTTGTAGGAAGAGGCGTACTTCACATAGTCAGGTATTTCATTACCATGCGTAACTCTTACTAAAACAGCGCCATCAATAATTTTTGATGCATCGGAACCTTTGTATTCCTGAGCATTAAGGATTATAGGCGATAGCAGTATTAAGGTAAAGAACAATAGTTTTAACTTACTCATAATTATACGATTTTGGATGTTTTGCTTTGCGTAAAACTTTACAAAGATAAAATCCTATAATTAAAACTGATAGACATTGATAGTTTACCAGAAAATTAACAAGTTAAAACTGCCTTGACTATTGAGAATAGCTACTAACTAATTGGTATTCTTCGCAGGCAGTAGATTCTTTATCACCAATACTATTCCTACCAATACAAATGGAATGCTTAAGATTTGTCCCATATTAAGAGTCATGGTATCTTCAAAGCTTTCTTGGTTTTCTTTCAGAAACTCAACGAAAAATCTGAACGACCATAGAATTATCATGAAGGTTCCAAATAGCATTCCTGGCTTATTTTTGCTGTTGGTTTTATAGAACATGTAGAGAAGAAGTGCCAGAATTACAACACACATTAGCGCTTCATATAACTGACTTGGGTGTCTTGGAATATTGTCGATATTTTTAAATACAAAGGCCCATGGTACATCTGTTTGAACTCCAAAAATTTCACTATTCATCAGATTACCTAGACGAATGAAAGCACCTGATAAGGAGACCGGAATGACAATGCGGTCGAGCATCCAGATAAAGGGTTTTTTTAATGAATATTTTGAGAATAACCAGATGGCTATTATAATACCAATAGCTCCACCGTGACTTGCTAAACCGCCTTCCCATATTTTAAAAATATCAATTAAATGTGTCGAATAATAACTCCATCCATAAAAGAAAACATGACCAAGACGGGCTCCAACAACGGTACCAATGAATACGTAAATAAATGCCGTGTCAACCAGTTCTTCATTTACACCATCAGACTTGAATAGCTTTTTAGTAAGATAAATGCTTAGTCCAAAGGCAAAAACCCAACATAGGCCATACCACCTGATGCTTAGCGGGCCAAGATTGAAAATTTCAGGATCAACATCCCATATGATAGCTGCAAGAGTTCCCATGTAATAAAATTTAGATGCACAAAGATATAATCTTTGTAGTATCCACAAGAGCTATATTATGAACAAATACTTAAATAATTGGAATGGAGTGGAGTGGATTTGCTGTTGGCTAGACCATATTAAAGCTAGTATAGTAACAGATCTCACGATCGGTGAACTGGACATTTTCAAAAATACATCCTGGTGGTCCAATTTTACACCATTCAAGAAATTGCATGAGAGGGATTTCCGGACCTTCAGCATCAATCTCTATTAATTCATCGTTTATACGTTTTACCTCACCGTTAATATGAAATCTGTATGCTTCAGACATGACATGAAATCGAATACCTGTATTTTTAATTTTGCCACGTATTTTAACGTTAACATGCCGCATAATTAAACATTCAATAATCTCGAAAGACGAGAGCCAGGCTTATAACTCAGACTATAATCTGTTATTTTAGTATTCAGTTCATTATTATTGCACCAGTTTACAAATTCATTTATCTGATCTTTTTTACCTTCGGCCTCAATAACTATACTGTTGCCGTTTTGGCTTTTAACCATTGCATCTAAATTATACACTGTCGCTGCATTCATTGCATAGAAACTAACACCCTCAGTGCCAGTTTTGGTGATAATTGTTAATCGTACCTTAAACATAATAGTGTTATTAAGTGAACTGCTTCCTGTGCTTTATTTGCTGATTGATAATTTTGATCGACAATTCGCTAGAAGAAATGTCGAGTCAAATATAACGATAAAAGTGATTCAATTAATTAATTGTTCTATTTTTTTTACTGAATCTCGTGAATTTGTTAGAATCATAACAATTTAAGTAAATATTAATTTCCTGCATTTTGTGGCAGGTAAAAAAAACTCCTTTCAGGATGTTTTACTATCAAATAAGTAATGTAGAGTGATCAAGAAATAATTAAAATATTACCTTTGCACGCTTATTGAAAATTAGAAGAATATATTATGTACAAAGCAGAAATTCATACAGATAAGGGAGTGATGACAGTCAATTTCTACGAGAAGGACGCACCTAAAACCGTTGAGAATTTTGTGAAACTTGCGAAAGAAGGCTATTATGATGGATTAGCTTTTCATCGTGTAATTCCTGATTTTGTTATTCAGGGTGGTTGCCCAAACTCTAAAGACATGAACAGTCCGGCAGTTGGAACTGGTGGACCTGGATACTCTATCGATTGTGAATTAGATGGTGACAACCAGTATCATGATAGAGGTGTACTATCTATGGCTCATGCAGGTCGAAATACAGGTGGATCTCAGTTTTTTGTTTGCCACAGTAGAACCAACACAGCACATCTTGATAGAAATCATACTTGTTTTGGTAAAGTAGTTGAAGGCGTTGATACTGTTGATGCCATTAAAGCTGGTGATAAGATTAATAAAATAACTATTTCAGAGGAATAATAATGAGTTTCGAGATTACCGGAAAAATTTTAGAGATACAAAACCTTGTTCAGGTAAATGATCGTTTTAAAAAGCAAGAATTTGTTATTGAGCGATCAGAGAACAATGGTGGATTCGATTTTACAGATTATATTAAATTTCAATTAACTCAGGATAGAACCGACTTGATAAGCAGCTTTAATGTTGGAGCAGATGTGAAGGTGAGTTTCAATGTACGAGGAAATAAATGGGTGAAAGACGGTAAGGTGAATTACTTTACGAATCTTGATGCGTGGAAAATTGAGAATATGAGTAAGGCATCGGCAAATGAAGAAATGCCGCCCCCTGCACCTGATTTTGATCAAGCTCCGCCAGATCAGGAATTAAATGATTTACCTTTCTAATAAACTAAATGAAACCTAAAAAAATACTTATGAAAATTAAAGCAATCTTTTCCATTCTAGCTGTTGCAGCTGTACTTATTACAGGATGCGGTGAAACAGCAAACAAAAGTTTAGTTCCTGAAATGGTAACTCTTAGCAGTCAAGATGACTCATTAAGTTATGCATGGGGTGTGAACATTGGTTCATTCTTAATGCAGCGTAACTTTACAAATATTAACGTTGAAGTGTTTGCCGAAGCTGCAATTGCTGCTCACGATAGTGCACCAGTATTAATTTCACCTGAAGAAGCACAGGCATTTTTAGCAAATGCTAAACCTGAAGCAGCTGCTCCAGTTGCCGCAGGCGCGTTAGATTCTATTAGTTATGCTTGGGGTGTGAATATTGGTAACTTTTTAATGAGAGAGAACCATACGAACATTGATGCCGCAATTATTGCTTTTGTAATTAAGCAACTTAAAAGTGAACTGCCTACATTAATGACTAACGAGCAGGCGCAGAAATATTTAATGGATTATACACAGCGTGAGCAAAGAAAATTAGCTGGTCCTGAAAGACAAAAAGGAGCTGACTTTCTAGCTGAGAATGCTACTAAAGAAGGTGTAATGACCACAGCTAGCGGCATGCAGTATAAAGTGAATATTAAGGGAACAGGTCCGGTTGCAAAACCAGGTGAGACTGTTGTTGCTCATTATCACGGAACTTTATTAGATGGTACTGTTTTCGATTCTTCAGTTGAAAGAAATCAACCATTCGAATTTGCAGTAGGTACTCGTCAGGTTATTCAAGGATGGGACGAAGCATTTGGAATGATGCCAGTTGGTTCAAGCTGGACGCTTTATATTCCTGCTGATCTAGCATATGGTGACAACCCACGTCCAGGTGGAGCTATTAAGCCTGGTATGTTATTGATCTTCGACGTTCAGTTGCTTGATATCAAGCCTGTACAGTAAGCCTCTATAGATGAAAATACACATGAAACCTGTTGTCAAGAATACTTGGCAACAGGTTTTTTTGTTGTCAACTTTTTAAAGGCAACGGTAATCTATATTTAGAAATTGTCACGGCACTTCAATAAAAACGAGTGCTATTAACAACTAATTCCATTGAAGATATCCGTAGTATCGCGATCCTTAGTATATTTGGTCAGTCAATAAATTATACTTAGATGAAAAAAACGAATATACTCTTAGCATTGGTAATAATGATGCTTTTTACAAACGCATGTTCAACACAGAAAACCGTTAGCTGCTGTGAAGGTAAAAAGGCAGCAAACGAACTTGTGTTAACAAATGCTTTCGACAGTATTAGTTATGCATGGGGTGTTAATATTGGCAATTTCCTTATCGATTATAGCTACGATACGCTTGATTATACGATTATGGCAGCGGCAATGGCCGATAAAATGTCAGGTGAAGATATAAAGATTCAGTACGAAGTTGCGCGAGAACTAATTGCAAATTACGGTGTAATTGTAGCTAATAAAGAGGCGGCACGTAATAAAACAGAAGGTGAAGCATTTTTAGCTGAAGTTGCAAAGCAGGATGGCATTATTGCGTTGGAAAGCGGCTTGTTATATAAAATAGATAAATTAGGTGATGGAGACCTGCCAAAGAATGCCGATCGGGTAGTGGTGCATTATCATGGAACTTTTATAGATGGTACTGTTTTCGATAGTTCTGTTGCACGCGAAGAACCGTTTGAATTTGTTTTGGGCATTGGTCAGGTTATAAAAGGTTGGGAGGAAGGATTAAAGTTGCTGCCAACCGGAACAAAAGCGACGCTGTACATTCCCTCTGATTTAGCTTATGGAGATAATCCAAGACCAGGTGGTGTTGTTAAACCGGGCATGGCGCTTATTTTTGAATTAGAAGTACTAAGCCTTAAACCTGCAGAGTAGAGACCAGGTGCTTCGTTTTACAGATATTAATCATAACTTTATTGCATAAAGAAAGACTTACAACATGCGAAGAATACTTTTTATTTTTGTTCAGCTTTTTATCGTTGGACAGCTTACAGCTCAAACATTTTCACTAGGTCCGCGACTTGGTATTAACATGACATCCTTAACTCATTATGCCGAGAAGGCTGATTATGATACAGCTCAAAACAGTCAGTTTATAGGCATGCACACAGGATTGATCACCAATTTCGCCTTTACTGAAAATCTCTCCTTACAGACCGAATTTTTATATTCCCGAAAAGGACACAAACTCACATTAAATAAAGACACAACAGATTATAGCCAGGAAGGTACCTATAAATATATTTTGGATTATATCGAGGTGCCTGTGTTGCTAAAAGCATCCTTTGGTCCGTCTGAAGTACGCTTCTTCTTAAATGCAGGTCCGTATTGGGGATACTGGATGGGAGGTAAGTCTAAGTATAAATTAGAGATTGTAGAAACCGATAAGGAAACAATTAATCTTAAAGAGAAGGAAAGTATTGATTTTGATTCAGACTGGCCTGATGGATCATTGGCTAATCGTACCGATTTTGGTGTTATTTTTGGCGGTGGATTTGCTTATGAATCCGGCCCCGGATACATCCTCATTGATTTTCGGTATAGTATGAGCTTGAGAGATATCAATACGTGGGAAGATCTTTCATTAAGACCGGATGATTATAAGGATTTTAAGAATCGGGTTTTTGCAATTTCATTTGGATACGTCTATCAATTTTAAACAATAAAATATGAAAAATATTCTAGGATTAGTTCTAGCACTATTGCTAGCTTCAGGTAGTTTGGTAGCTCAAAACGCTGCGGAAAAGAAAAGTAAATTTCGAGTAGATTTTGCTACAGGTTATAAAGTTGAAGGTTCACTTGGCTATAACTTCTTTATTAGTGATGATAAAGCTACGCAGGAATTGTTTCAGACAACCGTGATGGGGTTTGGATCAGGTTTTATTTTCGATATTTTCAATGGACGTGCTTCTGTTGATGCAATTGATATTGGATGGGACAAATTGAACTTAACATTGGGAGTGGGCTATTCCATAACCAAATACAGGTTTGCAAATAATCTTATTATAGAGCCCGTTACAATTGGTGGAATTACTGCTACTGGCGTAAGAATCGATGATGATCCAACTCATGATTATGTGAATACTTTTTTTGGATATGGTAAAAGTAAAATTGTTTATGGTACTATAAACTTCCCGGTTCACGTTAACTTCAAACTAGGCGCATTCAAAGTGTCAGCAGGTCCAATCCTCGAAATGTATGTTAGTGGAAAACATAAGCGTAAGTACAAGGTGGACGATAAAAAAATTAAAGATAAGGTTGGTAATTCTGATTTTAGGAATTATGATATCAACAAGAATAAGACTGGTGTTAACCTTTATCTAACACATAAGTCGGGAATTACGGTTGGAGCAACTTATATGATAACGCCTTTCTTCGACTCACCATTTATTAATGACATTAATGAAGTGCGATTTGCTTTTGGTTATACACCTCCTGCATTTGGTTTAAACAAGTCGAAGAAGAAACAAGAAGATGAAATAAAATCGATTTAGTTGTAGGTGCATGCATGTGCAACTGAAAATGAATAAAAGCGGATGAGTTAACACTCATCCGCTTTTATTTTGTGCAAAATCTGAACTATCGTAACAGTAATCTATCCGGCGCACTTAACGCAAAACCTGCTTTGTGGCACAAGCATTATTCGTCCAAGAGGAATTTGCCCATGGCATTTGGCACATTGACCAAAATCGTCCTTGCCAACCTGTTTTAATATGTACGTCAGTTTCTTAAGCTTTTCCTGAGCATTGCGCAAAGCAGCTTCATTAACGCTTTTATTATTTATAGCATCCATACGTGATATTCTACCAATTGCATTTTCAGGGGCAATAGGTTTTGTAATCTCTTTGTATTCCTCTATGCTCTGGGTGGTTTTTGCAATTTCTTGCTCAATCTTTTTTGTTACTTCAACTAATTCTTCTTTGGTCATGCTGATGCTGCTAAATGAATTATCCTTTAAAAGTAGAAAATCATATTTAAGTTGGTGCTTAACTTTCTACTTTTTCAATTCTATATTAATTTTATCGGATGAATAGGCGCTTAAAGTCAGATTCAATATGCTAGCAGAATAGCCGTTGTTTTTGCATTATGCGTCGTTGGAGTGAATTAACTTCGATTTTTATAGTCTTCTTAGTGTTGCTATTCGAATCGAACTAAGAATAAAAGAACGCAAGGCATTAGTCTTTCAACTCCAATGCCCTGCTTTTAAATTCGTTATTTCTTATTCTGAAATTGATATACTATAGATAATAGAACTGAGTTGTTTGAAAGGCCATAACTGAATCCAGATATTTCACTTTCTGTTGTTTCTCCGTAACCAATAGTGTTATCAACTGTTTGGGTTGTTGTGCCCGTTACATAGGTGAAATGTGGCATTAGTTCGGCACCAATAATTATGTTCTCATTTAGAGAATAGTTAAAACCAAGAACAAGATTAAGACCTGGTTCATAAAGAATCTGTTCTATAAACTGATCATTGTTAATTGTTGTTTTATCCTCAAGGTCACTGGTCGATTGTGAATAAGCAAATGACAAATCAGCACCATATCTAAAATTGAGTTTAGGATTCATTTTCTTGCGAAACTCTTTACCTACCTTTAATTGTACGGCCATTTTGCCTCTGTCATTTATGTAATCATCAGAGGATGTGCTTAAATTATTACCGTCGATAAATAAGGTGTTAAATCGCCAAAGTGATTCGGAAGCTCCAACTTTGTAACTCAGACCAAAATTATCCAGATTGCTGAAAATTAGGCCTACTTCTTTTTGTGTTTTTTGTTGCTCCTCTTGGGCCATTAATAAAAAAGGCATTAGAAAACAGCAAATAACAATTATTGTTTTTTTCATTATGGTAATGTTAGGTTAAATATTAAAAGTTATTAATTAGACGTCTGTCGGCGGAAAATCAACAACCATGCCGTAAAATAGAAGTTAATTTAGCCTTTCAATTATTCTTAGTATAGAATACTGATAGTTGCAGAAAACGAATTTAATATTTGTTGTCTTTTCTCTGTTTCTTAAAAGTCTTGATGATTTTACCTAAATCCTTATCCTTCTTTTTTCGTAATCTTTGATCCGATTCAAAATGTGTTTTTTCTTTTTCCATTTTCTGAAAGTTTGCATACGAAGCCTCGTCAATTTGTCCACTATTCACTGCTTCTATAATGGCACAACCTTTTTCATGCAGATGGGTGCAATCGCTGTATCGACAATTCTTAGCATAGGTTAGGATTAGGTCGAATGTAATTTCTAAACCTCTAGTACTATCTGCAATTCCAACTTCGCGCATTCCCGGATTATCTATAATAATGCTGCCATTGTCTAATACAATCAGTTCGCGGTGACTAGTTACATGTCTTCCTTTATTAACGCTCGAACTAATTGCTCCTGTTTTCATGGCTTCTTTGCCAGCCAAATGGTTAAGTAAGGTTGACTTTCCAACCCCAGAGGAGCCAAGTAAGCAATAGGTCTTTTCGCATTCTAGTATGGATGTAAGCTGGCTATAGCCTTTTGCGTGCATGCTTACGCAAATTACCGTAGTGTTTTTAATGCGTGTTTCCAGCTGGTTAATAATGTCGGATAAAGTATCATCGTCAATTAGGTCTACTTTACTAAGTACAATAATCGCTTTCACGTTGGAGGCATTGCAAATGGTTAAGTAACGCTCCACTCTATTCAGGTTAAAATCTCTGTCAACAGCTTGAACGATAAGTCCAAAGTCGATATTAGTAGCAATTATTTGAACTTGTCCGGTTTTACCAACGGCTTTTCTCTCAATGATTGAATGTCGAGGATAGATGGCATGTATTAGTGCCTTACCTTCGTCGTATTCCGAAAATGCAACCCAATCACCTACTGCAGGAAAATCGCGTCTGTTGGTGGCGGTATATCTTAAGTTTCCAATGAGCTCAGCTTCATATTCAAATTCATTGGTTTTTATTTGATATCTTTCTTTATGTTCGGATACAATTCTTCCGACATTAAAAACATCCAGTTTATTCGCTGTTCTATAATCTTCAAGATTTTGGTTATAACCAAGTGTGTGTGCTTTCATGGTCTTGATCTTTTATTGCAAATTTAGTAAAAGTCAGCTTAAGCCCATATTTAAACAAAAGCGAAGTAGTTGTCAATATTAGATGCTACGATTAGCTGCATAAAAAAACAACTGACAGTTATCTATTGAACCATCAGTTGTTTCAGTTATCTGCTTTAATATCTTAATCGCCAAAGCGAATACCAATACCTCTAGCTGTTTTAATAAGAGAAGTATCCATGGTAACCAGATTTGGTTGTGCAATGGCTTCTTCAAATGAAACATCTGTTATATTAGGATGACGGTATGAAACCATTCTACCGTATTTCTTTTCCAGAGCCATTTCGAATGCTTTAACCCCAAGTTGACTTGCAAGAACACGATCGTAGGCCACTGGCACACCACCACGTTGAACATGACCTAAAACAGTTTCTCTAATGTCGTATGGTAAACCAGCCTTTATAAGGTCGTTTGCTAATTGGTTGGCAATGCCGCCCAGTCTTACATGTGCTGATCCAACATCCGCTTTTCTATTTGACTGCTGTCTGCCGTTCTTAGGTTTTGCACCTTCGGCAACAACAACTATTGCAAATCCTCTATCACGATGAAAGCGAGCTTCAATGGCTTCCTTTACTTTCTCAAGATCATATGGAATTTCTGGAATTAAGCAAACTTCAGCACCTCCAGCTACGGCGGCATTTAATGCAATCCAACCAGCATCGCGCCCCATTACCTCAAGAATAAATACACGATTATGACTGGCTGCAGTAGTTACTAATTTATCAACTGCCTCAGTTGAAATCTGAATTGCTGTTTGAAAACCAAAAGTTGAATCGGTTGCCGACAAATCGTTATCAATAGTTTTTGGTACACCAATTACATTAAGCCCTTTGTCATGAAGTGCTTTTGAAATACGCTGCGATCCATCGCCTCCAATGTTAATTACCGCATCAATATTAAGGTACTTTAGTCTGTTTATTAAATCATCTGATCTATCAACTGAACCCCAGGTTCCATCGTTGTTTTTTACAGGCCAGGCAAACGGACCTCCTTTGTTTGTTGTCTCTATAATTGTACCGCCACGGTAATGGATACCTGCAACGGCCTTTTCGTCTAATTCAACAATTTCCATAGGCTCTCTTAGAACCCCATTGAAAGCTTGAATACTTCCTAATACTTCCCAATCTTTTTCCTGCTGCGCGCGCTTAACGATAGCGCGAATAACGGCGTTCAGTCCAGGCGCATCGCCACCACCGTTTACTACTAAAACTCTGTTCATATAATTCTTCTATTTGTGAGCGTATTCCATTAATTGAATACGGCTTATAATCTTTTTCAACCTACAAATTTATCATTCTTATCATCTATGTTGCAAAAAAAAGCAAATAATTGAAACGCAACTTTTTCGGATATGCGGGAAACGTTGAATGCAAACGTTTGAATTTTGTTATTTATAATTGGTCAAATTATTACGGCAGGAGACAATTAAGGCCTGTAGGAGGTTTCAGGGTTAAACCATGGTAGAATTATTAGAAGTTGCTCTTCTATCAATGTTATGGAACAATTTGCAATTATGATGTTCGTTCATCTTATTCTTATCTTATTTTTGTAGTGGTTTATCCTGTATAAATATGAAGTATAAAATACTTTTTATAGTAAAATATTATTTCTTTTGGTTGATAGTCTTTCTATTTCAGAAGGTTGTTTTTATGCTCTACAATTATACCGAGTCATTTGCTTTAAGTTTTGGAGATTGGTTCCGGGTGTTGTGGCATGGCCTTCGCTTAGATTTGTCTACAGCCGCTTACTTTACCTTAGTTCCGTTATTGTTGCTTACAATGTTTACTTTTATAAGTAATAGATTTGTGAAAAGTATAGTGTCGGTTTATTCGTATATCTTGTTAGTTGTTACAATTTTTATGGGAGCAGTTGACATGAATTTATACTCCTATTGGGGCTTTAAATTAGATATTACACCCTTACTTTATTTAAAGACACCGGGCGAAGCAATGGCTTCAGTTCCTATAATGGAAGGTATCTTTGTGACGGTATTATTCAGTTTAATACTAGCCACATTTGTTCTTGTATTTAATCGCAAATTATTACCAGTATTAGCCGGTTGTGACATCAAGTCGTGGGGCTTCATCCCAATTGGATTGTTTTTAATCGCTTTCTTGATAATACCGATTAGAGGAGGTGTTGGAGTAGCAGCTTTAAATATAAGCTCAGCTTACTTTCACGAGAATCCTTTTGCCAATCATAGTGGTATAAACGTGGTTTGGAATACCATTTATTCAATCACCGAAAAGGACAAAATGGCTTCGCGCTATAACTTTTTTGATGATGAAGAGGCAGAAGAGTTGTTTGAGTCCTTTTATCCGGAAGGGAATGGTAGTAAGTCAATTATTAAAGAAAATGCCAATGTGCTTCTGATTGTTCTTGAAAGTTTTTCCAATAAATTGCTGTCAAATTTTGGAGGCTTGTCAGGTGTTGCACCTCATTTAGATGAGCTGTGTAATCAGTCAGTGGCTTTCTCTAATTTTTATAGCAGTGGTGATCGGTCTGACAAAGGCTTGGTTAGTATCTTCAGTGGATTTCCGGCGCAGCCGGTTGCATCCATAATGGGCTATCCGGCAAAAACTGGTAAGCTTCCGTTCATTACAAAACCGTTTAGCGAGGATGGTTATACTACCAGGTTTTACTACGGTGGAGATCTCGATTTTGCAAATTTTAGGTCCTATTTCACAAATCCCTATATAGATGATTTAGTAACGGGCAATGATTTTCCAAGAAAGTTGCATATGCAAAAATGGGGCGTACCGGATGAATTCTTATTTGAGAAAATGTCTGAAGATATTTCTGAAATGTCGCAGCCCTTCTTTATTTCTTGCTTTACCTTAAGTAGTCACGAACCGTTTGATATGCCAATGGTACCTAAGTTTGCGACTGATACACGCAGCGAAATGAGTAAAAATTCCTATTACTATACAGATAGCTGTTTAAATGAATTTTTAATAAGGTCAAAGAAGACGGCTTGGTGGGATAATACATTGGTTATTATTATGGCAGATCATGGTTCGCGAACACCAGGCAATACGCCAAACTCATCGCCCGAAAAGTACAATATACCAATGATTTGGACGGGAGGTGCAGTATTAATTCAAGATACGATTATTAGAAAATATGCGTCGCAAACCGATATTGCTGCTACCTTGTTAAATCAGTTTGCCTATTCCAGCTTAGACTTTACTTATAGTAAAGATATTTTCGATCAAAGCTCAGAATCATTTGCCAATTACTACTTTAACAATGGTTTTGGGGTTATGACAGATAGTGCTCAGTTAATTTTCGATAATACATCCAATAGAATTCTCAAGGCACAGGGGATTGAAACAGAGAAATGGGAAGGACTTGGAAAGGCATATTTACAAGTCATGATGAATGATTTTGCATCCAAATAAAAAAGTGTGAGCATCAAGAAGAAAATACTATTTATAGTCAATCCCATTTCGGGGGGTAAAAGCAAAGCGCGCTTGGTTAAGCTCATTAATGAGCGGTTCAACAAATCGATAGTTGATTACTCGATTATTGAAACCACCCACAAAGGACATGCTGGTGAGATAGCTAAGGCTAATCTAAACAGTTCTGATATTATTGTTGCCGTTGGTGGAGACGGGACCATTAACGAAGTTGCAAAGGTTTTGGTAAATACCCAGACCATCTTTGCAGTTATTCCAGCTGGGTCAGGAAATGGTTTTGCGCGACATTTTAAAATACCATTGGATTATAAGCGGGCATTGGATTTAATAGCTGCAGGAAGCGTATTACAGGTGGATGCAGGTTATTTAGATAATGAACCGTTTTTCTGTACCTCAGGAACAGGTATCGATGCGGAAACCGGACATTATTTTAATCAATTGGATAATCGGGGTTTAATAAATTATGCCAGAAGCTTAATCCGGCTCTTCTTTCAATACAAGCCAAAAAAATATAAAGTAACTATTGACGATACTACGCATCAATTTGAAGCCTACTTTGTGACTGTGGCTAACATTTCTCAGTTCGGCTATAATTTTAAAATTGCTCCGGCAGCATCTATGACTGATGGATTGTTAGATGTGGTTGTGATGAAGCGATTCCCAAAGCTTAAGGTTTTCTGGATAGCTCTTCGCTCAGTGTTTGGGCACATAGACAGATGCAGTAGCGTTTGGCATCATCAGGCTCGAAATGTTATTGTAAGGTCGGAGCATGATGAGAATATTGTGCATTTAGATGGTGAACCCCAAGAGCATTCCGGCGAGCTTGTCTATTCAGTTGGCAGCGGTGTGCTTAAAGTGATTGTTGATGAAAAGATAAAACACTAAAATAGAAAAGATGAAGTATAGAATATCCTGGATTTTGGCAGTATTAGTAATGCTGTTTGTTAGTTGTAACAAAGAAGATCAATCAGAAATAGACGAAGAACTTATCAAGCAATATATTTCTGATAATAACCTTGACGCCACGCGGCATAGTTCAGGTATCTATTATGTGATCACAAAGGAAGGAATAGGTAGTATGTATCCGAATATTAATTCAACCGTAGAGGTGCGTTATAAAGGGTACTTGCTTGATGGAACGGTTTTCGATCAAACTATTGGTGATCAAACCAGAGAGTGGCCGCTGTATAATTTAATTCCTGGCTGGCAATATGGAATTCCATTATTGCGAAAGGATGGTGAAGGGTTGTTTTTGATTCCATCAGAACTGGCATATGGACCGGATGACAGAACAGGTATTCCCGGTAATTCAGTATTGGCCTTTGAGATTGAGCTGGTAGATTTTTAGAGAATGAACCGATTTCGTTCATCTATTTTATTATTTTTGAGTATCAATAATAAACTATTCTCGAAATGAAAAAATTAGCACGCTTTGCGTTAAGTTTCTTATTCCTTTATCTAGTTCATAATACATTAATATCCCAGGTTTGGGTGCAAGTTGATTGTGGTGCAGAGTTTACAGTTGCAATGCGTTCGGATAGCACATTATGGTCCTGTGGTTTTAATGGAAACGGACAGCTTGGAAATGGCACCACGGCTACCTCCACTTATATGGAGCCAATTGGAACGCATAATGATTGGAAGGAGTTTGAAGCAGGAGCTTTTCATACCTTGGCCATCAAACGAAATGGTACCCTTTGGACCTGGGGACTAAATGGCAATGGTCAGTTAGGTGATTTAACTAACACGGATCGACACACACCCACACAAATCACTTTTGATACCGATTGGGTTTCAGTAGCAGCTGGTCAGGCACATTCAATGGCAATTAAAAATGATGGTACTTTGTGGGCTTGGGGATTTAATTATAATGGCCAGCTTGGCAATGATGCAGTTGCCGATTTAAATGTGCCTACTCAAATTGGTATTGATACAAGTTGGGTAAAAGTAGCTTGTGGTGGCTATCATACAATTGCATTAAAGTCTGATGGCTCGATGTGGGCGTGGGGAGGTAATCCTGGCGGGCAGCTTGGTACTGGAAGTACAACTGAAGTGCATGTTCCTACACAGGTTGGGCATTTTGCTAACTGGGTTGATATAAGTTCAGGTTATGAGTTTTCCATGGCTTTAAATAGCGATAGTACACTTTGGAGTTGGGGTTTTAATGCATTTGGCCAGTTAGGTTTAGGTCATGTAAACCAAACGAATGAACTAACACAAGTTGGTGGAGCCAATGATTGGATGAAGATTGAGGCCGGATCAGCCTTTGCATTCGCTATAAATAATTCACATGATTTATATGCGTGGGGTTTTAATGCTTATGGACAGCTTGGCTTAGCCGATAACGATGATCGCCAGAGCCCTGAGTTAGTGTCGTTAGCTATGGATGCAGTTGCAGCTTCAGATGGTTTTGCAAGTACGCAATACCTCTTTGGATTTCATACAGTTGGCATATCCGGATCTTCTCAGCTTAATGAAAACCACCCTCTATGTACTACAGGAGCAAACTACGTGGGGCAGCTTGGCGACTCTACTTTGATCGATCATAATGAATTTGAATGTGAGTCGGGTTATATTACACTTGACGATGAAATACTTGCCAGTATTCCGGCAATCGCAATTAACGTTTATCCTAATCCTGCAAGCGATTATATTCAAGTCGAAACAAATAATGAGGTATTTCTTGGGCAAACACTAACAGTCGTGGACATGAACGGGCATGTTGTTTCATCTATGCAGTTGAAGCATACATCCGGATGTAGTACGATTGATATACAACATTTGGCCGCGGGAATCTACACGGTTGTGTTAACTGATAGTACAGGTTTTAAAATGCAGCATCAGTTTGTTAAAATCTAACAATTAAAATTTTGTATCACCTTCAATATTTTCGACCCGTTGTAAATCATTCGGGTCGATTTTGTTTTTATATTGATTGAGAATATGATTATTGCCCCATTTATTAACGGTCCAAAGATAACCATACGCGCTTGCCTTATTTTGTTTCTTGTAGGCTAAATACACCAATACAAATCCTTCAGCAATTTCATTGTTGTCTGAATCGGAGTAGTTGTTTTTTGCGCCTTGCAATGGAGGTATCTCCAGAACCAGGCCAGATTCTAATGCATCGGGGTTGGCTATTTTGTCGAGGTTTGCCTTGTATATTAATGGCCATACATCAGCATGATTGTAAAACTTTTCTGCAATGCTTCGTAAATATTCTCCCGATTTTGTTTGATGCGTTCCGCCCGGTGATGCATACCTGATAGGTGTTTCAGTGGGGGCTTCTTTTGATGCTTCTTTCACAGCGGCCTCTGCCTTAAGCTGGGGTTTTTCATCCATAGAAACCAGACCCGCTTTTACTGGAGCTGATTGGTTTGTCTGCGATTCATCTACAACTGATACCTGCTGATGGGCATCTTGTTCGATGTAAAAATCATTATAAATATGAACCAGATAGGCGCTTATCGCAACAACGATTATAAGCAGTATCATCCAGGCGAAAGATCTTTTTCGCTTTTTTTCTTTCTTTTTAGCAATTACCTCGTTCGGCGGAGTTTGAAATTCTACTACCGACTTTAGTTTTTTAATTTGAGTATCAATCTCTCTTGGATTTTGCTGTGCATCTATTTTAGTCTTAGGCTTTGATTCTGCGCTGCTTTTTATTACTTCAGCATCCTCTGATTTTGTTATCGTTGTCTTAACATGCGGCTGTTCGTCAGCTTCTATTGATCGTGCTAATAGGTGTGCATAAGGTTTGTTAATAAACTCTCGCAGGCTTTTTGCCGGTTTGTAGGCAACACTATAATGTGCCTTTATAATACGGTTACCGCCGGTTTGTGGGTTTTTCCCGCTGCGTTCTTCATGCCAGTTTAGTGTGAATTTACCAAGTCCGGTTAAGTTAATTTTACCGTGTTTGGCAAGCATTTCCGTAGAGATTGCACTTGTCTCGATTAATAAATCATGAATAAGCTTTTGTGAAGTTCCTGTTTCTTTGGCTATCTGATTTACTAATTCAGTAAAGGTGACTTTCTTACTCATAATTTTCGTTTTGGGTTGGTAGACTGTTTTTTAATGTAGAGCTGGTATTAAACCTTACCAATCGCTTTGGAGGATAGAGCATAAACTTGCGAGTTGCTACATTAAACGATTTTTTTTCTTTCACAACTGTTGTGGAAAAGGTTCCTAAACCAGGAATGGGAACCGATTGGTGCTCGTGTAGTTTTTCGCTCAGCGTATTAATACTTGCTTGCAGCAATCGCTTAACTTCCTGTTGGGTGAGATTTAGCCGAAGTGCCAACTCTTTAACTAATCCTGAATGATTCATAGAAGATGGTTTTAATTGTTTGTAACTAAATACCAATTCGCCCATTGCATGGACTAAAACCAAATTTATGACATAAAACCTTTGAAGTCAAATGTTTTATAAGGACTATTTAATAAGTTCTGAATGATGGATTTTAGGGTTAGTTCCGTTAAAGTAAAATAAAAAGCCGGTTGATTTTGTTCACAAATCAACCGGCCGCCAATTAAGTATTTTTTATATTATTGTTTAACATGCTGTAGCGCTATTGCAGCGTCATCAAGCAAGGGCTTTGTAGAAATACGCGTACCCACGGCATTCTTCATCCATTGCTGTGGAATAATTCTTCCGTTCAATAACATGCGGCTTAGCTCAACCGAAAGCTCTTTCTCTTCAATGTACTTTTCAACCTGAAACTCAATTATGTGTCCCACCGGATAGTTTGATAAATACAAAGGATTATCAATCATGTGTGAGTATATGGCCAGGATTGGTGCATCCTTAACATTAAATACAGGCGCGTAATATTCGTTCCAAACTTCTATAGCAATGCTGCTAACGGCTTCTTTAAGTTGAGATGCATTGGCCTCCGGATTAGCATACAGCCATTTCCATACCTTCATATCCACTAGCGATACACCCATTATTTCATAGGATGACCACAAATTATCAAGCGCATTTAGGTATTTACTATTCGAGTCCGTAGATTTCATGCCAAGCAATTCTAAATCTTTGCTCTGAAACAAAAAGGCAACAGCTTCTGTAAATGCCGTATTTGGTACTCCTTGTAACATGTAGTAATCTATGTCTTGAAGTGTAATGGTTTGCTCCACATTATGCCCAAATTCGTGAATGGCAATGTTATATCCTTTGTAGTCCATACCATTTGCACCAATTCTAGTGCGTAATCTTGCTTTGTCATCTTTCATCTCAGCACCCCAGGCATGTCCGGCACCACGCGAAGGATCTACCTGTATTTTAGATGCTATTTCATTTGCCTTTTCTGAATTGAAACCAAGCTTAACCAATATGTTTGATAGGTCGGCCTGAAATGCTGCTGGCGTTGGATATTTAGTTCGGGTGATTTTGTTTAACTCTTCTTCATTAATTGTACTTCTCGATTTAAAACCATCGTACCAAATATCAAATGGTTGTAAGTCTCTACCCAATCGTACTTTAATTAATTTACCAACTTCTTTAATTTGATCAGAACTCACAAAATTAATAAATAACTCTTCAACTTCTTGTTGTGACAATTCCATACCACCTGCAAAAGCTCGCTTTATATAACTTGGGTATTGAGGATAGTACGGATCCATTGCCTTTACAACATGAAAGTTATTTAGCAGTTGTTGATAACGTTCATCAGCTTCTGGTTCGAATGTTATTTCCTTTCCATCCTTAAAAAGTTGATTGCTAATTGGATTCCAGTTAAACTCATTTTTATCGATTACATTCTTAGGAATTTCCTGACTTACAATTCTTTTCATTACTTCGTAAATCATCTCTTGCTTCTGCAAGCCATTGTCGGCATTGTAGTTTGATTTAAGCTCGTCGCGCAATCCCCAGTGGGTAATTAGTTTTAAATCATCCGGAAAGAGTTGTTCTCCGGCAGCATTTACAAGTTTATCCATGCATATATTATAATTGGAGATATAGTTGTCTGATTGAGAAAAAGACGATGCAGCATCTTGTAATAAGTTTGAAGGCACTCTTGCTGTGTAGAGGTCGCCCATTCTCGCATAGGCCCATTCTTGTCTGCTCCATTTCTCTGCATTTGCCGATTTTTCCTCGAGGTTATATGCCGGAAAGTTTAAGGCCACATGAAAAGCAATTTTGTTCTTATATAGATCTTCGGTTAGGTGTGAGGAAACGGAATAGGATCCAAAAAGCTCGTCGATGTTTGAGGTTGGCTCGCCAATAAGCTGCATGGGTGCTTTTAGCCCTACATCTATCTTATGAAAATTTCCTGAGAGGATTTCAAGGTTGCGGGAGATGCTTTTAAAGGCTTTGTTTAGCTTGATTTCATCTGCTATAAAGTTATGCATGCAAAATGTTTTGAATTCCCTTAGGCTACCATCTTCTTCACGCCAAAGGTTCGATACCTGCTGCAATCCCCGTTCAATCCTAAATTTATGGCTGTCGCCATGTTTGTCTACAAGGTCTTTAATTAAGTTATTTAGCACTGCCTGATCTATTGTAAAGCTGGCTTCCGATTTTTGCTGTTCCATTTTTTGAGTTTGATTGTTACACGCTAGCAATAAAACCATCATGATGCTTCCAAGAAAGTAAACAAATGTTCTCATTATTGTAATTTTAAAATTTAGTGTAAGATACTTGTTTCTGTTGCATGCAAAATGTTTTGTTGAGCATATTCAATAATATATTGAACCAATAAAGAAGAAGTACTGCGCTATGAGGTACTTCTTTGCAATTGGCAGGCAAGACATTTAATTAGATGAAGATGTATTAGAGTATTTCCTTTAAATCGGCGTATACATCTAATCTTCTATCGTCAAATGCATGGTTAAACGGAGTAATCATTTTATCGTATGTTTCCTTAATGTCCATGTCGCAAATAAGAACATCCTCTTCAAGCTCCGATAAGCTTCCGATTACCTCTGCTTTAGGATTCGCAATAAGCGATCCTCCGGTGAAGGTGAGATCGCCCTCGGTACCGGTTCTATTGGCAGTAGCTACAAAAATACGGTTGGTTATGGCGTAGGATGGTACTACACTTTGTGCATAAGGTAACACCAGATTTGATGGATGAACAATTAAATTAACTCCTCGTAAGGCAAGGTTTCTCCACAATTCAGGGAACATCCAATCGAAACAAATCAATATGCCAATTTTCCATTCTCCTAGTTTGAATATTGGTAAGCCGGAATTTCCTTTTTCGAAAAACTTGGGTTCATTCATGAAAAGTTGGAGTTTGCGGTATTTGCCAACCAGTCCCGATTTATTCATAACCACGGCGGTGTTGTATAACCGACTATTATCGCGCTCATTAAAACCGGTAATAATATGAAAATCGAATTTTACACAACGTTCCCATAAAAACTCCAGAAAGATGCTGTTGGATGTGGCTTCCGAAGCCTCAAAGGCATTCTCTCTATTCGGAAAATTATATCCGGAATTAGCAAGCTCAGGAAGAATAACCAAATCACAAGTTTTACATTTAGATAATAATCGATCAAGTTTATACATGGTGCGATTAAGATCTCCGAGGACTGGTGAAAACTGAATTATTCCTACTTTCATGAGTTCAAATTTAGATCGTGAATTTATTAAATATTTGTAAGAATTTAGAAATTAGGGCAGAAGATCTTTAATTTTAAGCTATTTAGAATTACTCTTTTATATGGTAAAGGTGCCTAAATAGAACCTATTGTTTAGCTCAAAACAAATGAGGCTCGTAATATACAATGGTCGGGAAGAAATGATTTTAACAAAATCTATTTCTATTTTTGGGAAAAATTGATGTGATGTTGACAAAGCAAGAGAAAACATTTTTAAAAACCATCCAGCACAAGGTAGGCAAAGGGATAAATACTTATGATATGATTAAGGATGGCGACAAGGTGTTGGTTGCTGTTTCGGGTGGGAAGGATTCCTTGGTTTTGCTTGAAACGCTTGCCTTAAGGCGCAAATTCCTGCCAATTGATTATGAATTAAGTGCCGTGCATGTGGTGGTAGATGATGTGCCATTTAAAGCTGATCCGGCTTTTTTGCAGCAATTGTGCGTTCAGCTTGATGTGCCGTTAATAATTAAAGAAACACATGCTGGGATTGATGATCATGAAACAAAAAAGCGGGCATGTTTTACCTGTTCGTGGAACCGACGCAGAGAGTTATTTCAGTTAACAAGCGATTTGAAATATAACAAGCTTGCCTTTGGCCACCATATGGATGACATGCTGGAGACACTGTTTATGAATATGATTTATCATGCGGAGATTAGTTCAATGCCTCCTAGAATGGCTATGTTTGAAGGGAAGTTTGAAATTATCAGGCCAATGGTGTTGCTTACAAATGATGAACTAAAGCGCTATGCAACCTTGCGCAGTTTTGTAGAAATGGAGAAAAATTGCCCGTATGAAGATGAAACCAATAGAGCTGCCATGCGCGATGTGATTAGTAGAATTGCTAAACTATCGCCCAAAGGTCGCCTAAATATGTTCAGGTCGATGCAGAACATCAATCCAGAATACTTGCCATAAGTTTTAATCTTAAGCGTGCCGAGAAGTCCATGTTTCAGAAATAAGCAAGTCCATTTTAATATCATGCTTATCAACGGGAATAGTATTGAATAGCTGAAAGTCGAAACAAACACCTAGCTTAATTGCCGATTGAGATTGTAATAGCTTGTCGTAATACCCGCGCCCTCTGCCAAGTCTGTTGCTCTGCTTATCAAAAGCAACACCCGGAACTACAATCATATCAATGTTGCTATAATCGGTATAGTATTTTCCACTGGGTTCGCCAATGCCAAAACCTTCTCCTGGTTCCATGTTCTCGAGGCCTGTAAATTGTTTGAGTTTTAAATCAGCGCCATGCACGGACGGGAGCAGAATCGTTTTTTCTTGGTACCATTTAGTGACAATTTCATGCGTGTGCACCTCATCTGTCATCGACCAATAGAACAGGACACATTGTGCATTTTTAAAAGCCTCAAGTTTTTCTAGTGATTTAAAAATTGGAATAGAACGTTGCTTCTTTTCACTCAGCGAATAATTACGCTTTTGGGCTTTTACATGGTTGCGGAAATCTGCTTTTGTTTTCATTTACATCTACCAAATTAAAAATATGGATCCGGTGCCTTTCTAATGCATATTTAGAATTATCATTGCTATCTTTAGGCCTGCAAAACAAAGGTATATTGAAGCCAAAGATATTATATGTTCTCGACTTTTTGTCGATGGGTGGGGTAGAAAGACTTTCATATGATTTTCTAAATAATGTGGATGATGCATATTTCGACATTCATCTGCTTATTCTTGAAGGTGGTAAGTTTGAGGACGAGTTTAAAAAATTGAATATCCAAATTCATGATTTATCAGCATATTACAACAAACCACTAAAACAGGTTTTTGCAATTCGTAAACTTATTAAGCAATTAAGACCGGCAATTGTGCATACCCACAACCGCAAAGGAGCAGGCCTGGTTTATCTTGGCAGTCGTGGTTTTCAAACTAAACTAGTACGAACATTTCATCACTTTGGATCCAGAGGCTTTTTACGAAATTTGCTTAATCTATATCTGCTTAATAATTACGATTCAAACCTATTTGTATCCAATAGCTTTAAGCAAGACTTTATCAGAAATTATAAGCTTAAAAAAGCCCCATCAGCATCGGTAATTTATAATGGTGTGGATTTTAAACGTTTTGCTGCAAAGTCTGATTGTATTAAAGATGAGCTTGGGATTCATGAGGATGCACTACTCATTGGGATGGTTGGTAATTTTGTATCGATCAAGGATCAGTTAACCGTTTGTAAAGCATTTAAACAAATAGAGCAAGACCTTCCGAAGGCCAGGCTTATTTTTGCTGGTAATCACAACATTGATTCTAAGCATTTTCTTGATGAGTGTATGCAGTATTGCAAGCAAAATGGTTTTGAAGATAAGGTGTTCTTTCTTGATTCGAGAAAGGATGTTCCGCAGTTATTAGCTGAGCTCGATTTGTTCGTATTTTCAACCCTCGCAGATACTTTTGGTATTGCATTAATAGAGGCTATGGGAGCGGGAGTTCCGGCTATCTCTTCGAATATTGGACCGATTAGTGAGATTACTGAAAAGGGAAAATACGTGCCACTATTTGAGAATGGCGAAGTAGACGATTTAGCCATTAAAATGAAGGCGATGCTTAAAATCCCGAAAGAGGAAAATCAATTGGCTATGAGGGCACAGCAATTTGCTATTGATCATTATGCAATAAGAACTCATATTGATGCTACCTTGGAGGTTTATAAGCGTCTGGTCAAAAACTAATTAAGACCACTATTTTTAAAGTTCGCTTTTATCTTACCGATAAATTCCTTTAATTTGTAATCTATTCAAAGCACTATGAAGATAAATCGTGTATTAACACCCATCTGCTAGAAGAACGCTGAACTTATTGTTTCGTTCTCTTATTATTAGCTAAATCATTGGCTAATCTACTTTTACCATTTATTTATTATTCATTTAAAATTAATTGCCATGAAAACGTATGCTATTGCTGTGACATTTATTGTCGATCTGTCAAATCAATTTCCCATTCTTAAATTAAGGGAGAACTATCAACAGTTTATAATCTATCAAAAAACAAAGCGACGATGAGGATGCTAAAAAAACAATATATTGAGAACCAAAATATTTTTAATATCAACAGAATAAAAAAATTACTAAGAGAGATCTGGGAATCCATATCCGGAACCGATCAGGACTTTACCAAAGGAAGCTTATCGAAGGCTATTTTGCTGCTTTCTGTTCCTATGGTACTTGAGATGATTATGGAATCGATTTTTGCTGTTGCTGATATTTACTTTGTATCGCAGCTTGGAGCGGATGCAATTGCAACGGTTGGAATAACCGAATCATTAATAACAATTATTTACGCTATAGGTATCGGCTTGAGTTCTGCAACAACAGCCTTGGTTGCCCGAAGAATAGGAGAGAAGGAGCGCGAAAAAGCTTCATCTACCGCTTTCCAGGCAATTATTACAGGTATTGCTCTATCACTTATTATATCGGTAATTGGGATTGTTTTTGCCCAAGACTTGCTTAGAATGATGGGAGCTTCAGATGTTATTGTGAATGATATGTGGCTATATACTGCCATAATGCTTGGCAGTAATGTTTTAATAATGCTACTGTTTATCATCAATGCAATTTTCAGAAGCGCAGGCGATGCTGCCATTTCAATGCGCGTATTGATTCTGGCAAATGCGCTAAACATAGTTTTAGATCCTTGTTTGATTTTTGGAATTGGTCCTTTCCCTGAATTAGGGATAGTTGGCGCTGCTGTAGCCACAAGCATTGGTCGCGGTCTTGCTGTTATCTATCAGTTTTACCTGCTTTTCAGAGGAAATGGTCGAGTTGTCCTAAAATTGAAACATTGCATTCCTGATTTCAAAATTATAGGAAGTATTTTAAAGTTATCGATTGGTAGCACCTTACAGATGTTAATTGCAACAACTAGCTGGATCTTTCTTGTAAGGATAATCGCCCGTTATGGAAGCGATGTGGTTGCTGGTTATACCATTGGCATACGTGTAATTATATTTGCACTGTTACCTTCCTTTGGTATCAGTAATGCTGCGGCCACGTTAGTTGGTCAGAATCTGGGAGCGAAAAAGCCTGATAGAGCTGAAAGAAGTGTGTGGTTTACTAGTAAAGTGAACTTCTTCTTTCTAGGTGTATTGGGAACGTTAATGATTTTATTTGCCGAACCAATTATTTTGTTCTTTGCCGATTCACCTTCCATTGTAGAAAGTGGTGTTATGTGTTTGGAAATAATAAGTTACGGTTTTCTGTTCTATGGTGTGGGAATGGTATTAATCCATTCGTTCAATGGTGCCGGAGATACAACTACACCTGCGTACATTAACTTTGTATGCTTCTGGATGATTGAAATTCCGTTGGCTTATTTTCTTGCAACACAAGCCGGATGGAAACAGGAAGGCGTTTATTATGCCATAATAATTGCAGAGACCTTGATGACTTTAGTTGCCGCTTATTTTTTTAAAAGAGGTAAGTGGAAACTTAAGGAAGTATAATAATATGGAGAATGGCTGCACTTGGCAGTCATTCTTATTTTCATAGAATTAATCTAAACAAGGTTTCAGTTTGAATCTAAGCGGGTATTATTAGTTTATATGATTGAGTAGCTTTAAATTCGTGCAACAAATACCAAAGAATATAGATATTTGTGATTATAAACTAGCTAAAAAATAACTATCATGTTTTGTTCTACTACTATTACTAATGGCAAAGAATCTGTTCGAAATTTGATCTTACTTGCATTCCTATGCATTTTTATTCTTGGCTGTGTTCGAGAAGTGGAGGTTGTTTCTGATCCGGAATTATCAGTTAGTACAGACACCATAGTGTTTAATGGAGAGGAAACAAAGTCGCTATATTTATACACAGTTCCAACAAGTGAAACGCAATTTCAAGTAACTGAATATCCCGATTGGGTGAATGTTTATCCAGAGGTGGGTACCATTATTCATAGTGTTGAAGAGGTAAGCGTTAGTTCGTTTTTTAATAACTCAGAATCTGGAATTATATACGGTGATCTTACCGTTCTTTCAACAGCTGGAAGAGGCTCTGTTGTGCTGAAAGCATTCGTGGGGGAATACTTGAGTTATAATCTGGCCGACACTGTGAAAATATCCACATTTGAAGACACTAAATTAATAACGCTAAGCAACACGGGAAATGTAGCTGTCGATATCTCCATCAATTCAGTTTCGGCTAGTTATCTATCTATTGAGTCCAGCAATATGCATGCTGAGGTAAATGAGGATGTTCAATTCTCAATCATTGTTAACCGCGAAGCACTTAGCTCAGGTCTTCATAAAAGTGAAATATATGTTTCAATAAATGAAGAAGTTGATACGATTAACTTGGAGATTGAGCATTTCCTTGAACAAAAGCAACTACTTATTACTGATGTTATTGATGCTGAATATGCGAAAGCCACAAATAGAATGATTTACATTTCAACTACGCCAATGGCATTGCACAGTTATAATCCTGCAACAGATGCAATCTCAAGTATACCGCTGGATTTTGCACCAATTTGTGTTTCTGTATCACCGGATGGATTATCTGCTGTGGTTGGACACGATGGACATTTGAGTCATGTTGATTTAAGCACAGCAACCGTGATGGGAACCATGCCAGTTTCCTGCGAAGCTTATGATATTGTATTGGCTCCCAACAATTGGGCGTATGTTTTTCCAATGGAGGATCAGTGGGTAAGGATCAAGTGTATTGATCTTGCTACTGAAGCGGAACATGAGCATATTGGCTATAATGTGTATGCAATGACAAGTGGTCGTTTACATCCATCAGGAGATTATATTTATTGTGTAAATTCAGGTGATATTGATAAGTTGGATATTCGCTCTAACATTGCGGAATATATGTATGATTCACCATATCATATGACATATCCTATAAAGTTTAATCTATGGTATGATCCGGATGGAACAAGAATTTTTACACAAGGAGCTAGTGTATTCAGAGCTTCAGCTATCGAATCTGGCGATATGTTGTATAATGGCACAATTGATTTAAACAGTGAATTTAACGCCGAGATCGTTTGGCTTGACTATGTTAATGCAAATGATGAATTGTTAATTTTGCAAAATGACTATGATTATAATGATGAACCCAGCCTGTCAATAGTTAAGGTTTATAATGCAACAAACCTTATCTATAAGCACACTCATCTTCTCGAGAAATTTCTGGTTCCTGATGGAAATGGAAGTGGCGAGTTTTATTATTCAATCCCATACTTTGTATTTGCGCATAATTCGCTTAACGAGTTTTATGTGCTGATGAAAGCTGAAGGCAGTGGCTTACTTAATGAATGGGCCATTCAGAAATTTACAAATTAATGGAGCGCAAATGGTTCGTGTAAAAATACTGTTTAAGGTGTATCTCCTGCAACAGGCAATACCTTCCCATTGTAATAGCGATGACCGTTTAAAGCGAATTCGGCAATAAAATCGGCCATCTCGGCTGGTTGAAGCTGAGCCTTAAAACCAGGGAAAGCTTCGTTGAGCATTTCAGTCTGCACAGAGCCTAATGCTAAACAATTAAATTTGATATGTTGCTCTTTGTATTCTTCGGCAAGGCATTCGCTCAAACTGGCTATTGCAGCTTTACTTGCGCTGTAGTGAGAAAGTCCCGGGAATTTAGAACTTCCCTGAAAACCGCCCATGCTCCCGATGTTAACCACATGTGCTTGTTTTGATAACTTTAATAATGGGAGTAAGGTATGTATGAGCAAGGCCGGTGCAAAGTAGTTGATCTCAAAAGTATGCCTAGCGTTGTTCATGTTAAACGTGTCGAAGTTCTCGCTTTTTAAATATCCTGCATTATTAATTACAATATCAACATGTGCAAAGTGCTTATTTATCATTTGCAAAAGAGTGCTTTTATGACTTTCTATTTGACTAAGATCAAACGCAAGAGGAAAGATGTTGCTACTTCCTGTTTGTTCTTTTGCTTCCTTTTTTAGCTGTTCAAGTTTTGCTTCATCTCGTGAAATAGCAATAATGCTATGGCATGTATTTACCCCCAGTAGCTTAACTAATTCGTATCCAATTCCACGACTTGCACCTGTTATAATAATGTTCATCCTTATACTTTTTTGGTTCTATAGTAACTTAAGCCCAATAAGGCTACATTGTTTAGTTTAGTTTCTGCTTATTCTTGAAAATGTATGTTGCGCTTATGGCTGTAATTAAAGCCACAAAGAAAGTAAGCATTCGACTGGTGATTTTTTCTTCCATTCCGGAGCTAATCCAGATTATTGTAAATAACATACCAATAACAATAGTTGACAGAACAGCCTTTCCATGATATTTCTTCCAGAAAAGCGTAAGCAATATTACCACCGAAAAGGTGCCTCCAATTCCTGCCCAAACATATGACACCAATGTGAAAATTAAATCGGTATTAGAAAAGTAGGCAAGGAGTAAAGCAATAAGCGCTAGCATGGCCGTTACAATTCTGGATTGCATTAAGCTTTTTCTTTTGCTCAGGTTTTGCTTTAGGGCTGGTTTGAGCAGGTTCTCCGATAATTCGGTTGCTGATAGTATTAATAAGGAATCAGCAGTTGATATCATTGCAGCAATGGCACCTGTTATAAGAATGGCAGCTATGGCCGGAGGAAATATTTCCAGAATAACTGCGGGCATTACAAATTCCTGATCTTCCAATCCTGTAGGACCAAATATAGCCAGACCTATCCAGCCTATAGATAATGCGCCTAGATAGGCGATGATGGTCCAGATGATTCCGATGTTTCTGGCTTGTTTGGCTTGTTTTGTATTCTTTATTGCCATAAAGCGCATACTCAGTTGTGGTTGTCCTCCCAGGTAGCCAAAGAACCAAGAAAATCCTCCCATAATCATAACTCCGGCATTAAAACCTTTTAGTCCGCCGCTGAACGAATTGTAATCGGTGCCAGCCTTGAATAAAGCGTCAGGAATGGATTGAGCATAAAGTTCAGGATGGTCGGCCAAATACATGAAACCAACAATGGGCCCAACGATTAATGTAATTATCATTACAAGGGCCTGAATAACATCTGTGTAAACCACACTGCGAAAGCCTCCATAAATTGTATAAGGAATAATTACGGCTGCAGTAATAAGCATTCCGTTTTCAGGCTCAATACCAAACATGGTGTGTAGCACTTTACCACCACCCAGAAACTGTGCTCCAACATAAAAGAAGAAAAAGAACACGATGGTGGAACTTCCGGCTATGCGTATGGCCTTGCCAACCTCACCATGGCGTTTGGCAATGTATTCAGTAAAGGTATTTATTTGAAACTTTGCTGCTTCATCGCGCAAGCGCCATGCTAATAATATCCAGGTGCTAAGTATGCCGCTAACACAACCTATAGCTGTCCATATCTCGATTAATCCAGTTGCATAGGCGGCGCCAGGTAAACCCAGCAAAGCCCAGGATGATTCTCCGGTGGCTCTTTCTGATAGCGCGGCCACCCATCCAGGAAGATCTCTGCCGGCAATCGCATAGTCTGAATTGGTCTTTACTTTTCGTCCCTGATAAATTCCCCATAAAATGAGTAAACTCATGTACGAAATCATTACAATAATTAGTTGCATCTGATTTTCCATAAGCTAATTATTAGCGTTTTGATCAATAACACTCAAAATAAATCAAATATTTATTGTTTAACAAGGAGTTTTAGCTTGTTCATTATATTCTTCATTGATATTTGACGGAACGTTTTGGTAGAGCTGTTTTATTAAATCTATAATTGAAATCCTAAATATGTATTCATTCATAATATTTTCTTTATTTTGTGTTTGGATGTAATGGAACGAATCTCACAATCAAAACACTTTATAATGAAAAAATTAATTTATCCGATTATTCTTATGGCAATTGTAGCTTGTGGAGGTCCTGGTGGAAAGGATGGACAAGGATTTAAGTATCCGGACACAAAGAAAGTTGATACCGTAGATACCTATTTTGGTGAAACTGTTGCCGACCCTTATCGTTGGCTGGAAGATGATAACTCTGAAGAAACTAAAGAGTGGGTTAAGGCACAGAACGCTGTTACAAACGACTTTCTGGCAAATATCCCTTATCGCAACGCAATTAAAGAACGTTACACCGAATTATGGAACTATCCAAAATCATCATCTCCGTTTAAAAGCGGTGGTTTGTGGTTTATGTATAAAAATGATGGTTTACAAAATCAGTCGGTATTGTATCGTTTAGGAAACTACGACGACGAGGAGGGTGAAATATTTATTGATCCAAACCAACTGTCTGATGGTGGAACGGTATCAATGACCAATTTTTCTGTATCTGATGATGGAAAATACGCTGTGTATGGGTTGTCAACAGGTGGTTCTGACTGGAAAGAGTTTAGGATGATTGATATTGCAAGCAATGAGCCAATGGAAGATGTAATTAAGTGGGTTAAGTTTTCAGGTGCTGCATGGCAAGGAGATGGTTTTTATTATTCAAGATATCCAGCTCCGGCTGAAGGTGACCAGCTTAAAGGTGTAAATGAAAATAGCAAGGTATATTTTCACAAGGCCGGTACTCCGCAGGAAGCTGATCAATTGGTATACGAAGATACAGAAAATCCATTATGGGGATTTGGCGCTTATTTAACTGAGGATAGAGAGATTCTTGTGATGAGCGTTACCGAGTCTACTTCTGGAAATGGGTTGTATTTTAAAAACCTTAAGACAGGTGGTGCAATGGTTAAAGTGGTTGAAGACTTTGAAAACGATTTCTCAGTTGTTGATCATGCCAATGGTAAATTATTAGTTATGACCAATGCTGGTGCTCCTAACTACAAACTCATTAGCATCGATACGAAGAATCCATCTAAAGAAAATTGGGTTGATGTTATTCCTGAGTCGAGAGAGGTGCTTAGCGGTATTTCAATTGTTGGCAATAAAATGATTGTTACTTATATGAAAGATGCACACGATGTTTGTAAAGTGTACAGCTTAACAGGACAATTCCTTCATGATATCGATATTCCTGTTCTTGGAAGCGTTGGCGGTTTTGGTGGCAAGAAAGAATATAAATTTACTTTTTACTCTGTCTCTTCTTTTACAACTCCATCAACAGTTTACAGATACGATGTGGAAAACAATCGTTCAGACTTGTTTAAAGAATCTGAAATTAGATTCAATACCGGCGAATACATAACCCGTCAGATATTCTATGAAAGTGCGGATGGTACTAAGGTACCTATGTTTATTGTGCATCACCAAAACGCTGTTATGGATGGAACCAATCCATGTATTCTTTATGGATATGGCGGTTTCAATATTAGCCTTACCCCAAGTTTTAGTATGCGAACAACTGTGTGGTTAGAGAATGGTGGAATATACGCTGTGGCAAACTTACGTGGTGGAGGAGAATATGGCGAAGCCTGGCACGATGCAGGTACTAAAATGAGAAAGCAAAATGTGTTCGACGATTTTATTGCGGCCTCAAGATATTTGATTGATAACAGATTTACCAGTAGAGATAAGATGGCCATTATGGGTGGCTCCAACGGTGGTTTGCTTGTTGGTGCTGTAACTAATCAATTACCAGAAGGTTTTGCTGTAGCAATTCCTGCTGTTGGTGTTATGGATATGTTGCGTTATCACAAATTTACTATTGGGCGTTACTGGGCAACCGACTACGGCACATCAGAAGATAGCCCGGAGATGTTCAAGTACCTGAGAGATTATTCACCGCTGCATTCAATAAAAGAAGGTGCGAATTATCCTGCTGTTTTGGTAACCACTGCCGACCACGACGATAGAGTTGTGCCTGCGCATTCATTTAAGTACATAGCAGCATTGCAAGATTCTTATAAGGGTGAAAATCCGGTTATGATTAGAATTGCAACGGATGCTGGACACGGTGCAGGAACTCCTACAATGAAGACTATTGAGGAATACGCCGACATCATTTCGTTCATCATGTACAACATGGATATGAAACCAAAGTACGCCGTTGAATAAATAATACTAGAGAGAATAGTGAAAACGGGATTTGGCAACGCTGAATCCCGTTTTTGCATTTATGGATAATTAATAATTAAGTGCAATAATTTAGTTGCAGTGTGAAACATCATTTGTGAAAATTAGGGGCTTAATAACTAACACTCAGTGCGTACTAATAAATGATGATAACAATTGAGCTGAATGTTAGTTTTTCCATAATCTCTTATTTATTTTTACGCCACTAATATGTTTGTTAGGAATGGAAGTTATTAAGCGAGATTTTATTGTTATTGAAGGGAATATTGGTGCCGGCAAGAGCTCGCTAACCAATTTGATTGGTAAGGAATACAACGCCCAGATTATTCTGGAACGCTTTGCCGATAACCCGTTTCTACCAAAGTTTTATAGCGATAAGGAGCGCTTTTCGTTTCCTTTGGAGTTGTCGTTTTTAGCGGATAGATACAATCAGTTAAAAGATGAGATTACCTCGCGCGATTTGTTTTCGGCTTTTACCATTGCTGATTATTATTTCATGAAGTCGCTCATATTTTCAAAGTCAACTTTATCGAAAGATGAGTATGGTTTGTATCGGCAGCTTTTTGATATTATTTATCAGTCGGTACCCAAGCCTGATTTATATGTATATCTGCATGTGAATGTTGAAAAGCTATTGTGGAATATTCAAATGCGCGGTCGTGATTATGAGCAGCAGATCTCAGGTGATTATCTGCAGTCCATTCAGGATGGATATTTTGATTTCTTTAAAAAACAGAGCGATCAGCGTTTTCTAATTATCGATACCAATTATATCGATTTTGTAAACAATAAGGAAGACTACCAGCGAATTAGTGAATTAATTTTATCGCGTAATTATCCGAAAGGAATTACCCGAGAAATTTTATGATGAACTTAGGAATTGGACTGTTTTAAATGATTTCCGTTAAATTATATAAAATCTAAATAGTTGATTTCAGGTGAAACTGTTTGTCTATGGGCAAAAGCTGCTGTTTCACGAAAGAAAAAATGACTTTTATTTTTTGAAAACATTGATTAGATTTGCAGCCTAAGACAGGTAAATAGATAATAATAACCAATTTAATTATAGAATTATGAAAAAAGCAAATGTTGTTCGCCTCTTAACCTTGGCTGCACTCGCGATAGTAATGGCTAGCTGTGGTGGAGTTAAGAAAATGGCTAAGAACGCTAACCTAGTTGATTATAAGGTTGAACCAGCTGTTCTTGAAATGCATGGCGATGAAGTTGCAGTTAACATTACAGGATCATTTCCTGAAAAATACTTTTCAAAGAAAGCCGTAGTAACAATTACTCCGGTATTAAAATATGATGGTGGCGAAAAAGCTTACAAACCTATGGTTTTCCAAGGTGAAGGCGTTGAAGCTAACAACCAGGCAATTGCTTTTGAAGCTGGTGGTAACATCGATTATAAAGCATCTATCCCTTACAGTGATGATATGAAAGTATCAGAGTTGGTACTTAAGATTAGTGCTGCTCAAGGTAGTAAGTCTATCGATTTTGATGAAGTTAAAGTTGCTGATGGTGTTATTGCTACACCTCGTTTGCTTCAAGCAGACCCTAAGGCTTATACTGGATCGACTAAAGAAGTTAATGTTACACCTTCTGTTTACGATGCAGAATCTAGCGTTTACCAAAGAGTTGTACCTGATGCTTTAACAGCTGATATTCATTATTCTATTCAGCAGTCTGGCTTACGTAACTCAGAGTTACGAAGTGATGACATCAAAATGATGAAAGAGTTCCTTAAGACAATCAAGGAAAACGAAAAAGTAGAATTAAACAACATCGAGATTGCTTCTTACGCATCACCAGATGGAGCTTTAGACCTAAACGAAAAATTATCAGGTCGTCGTGGTACCACTGCTGAGAATTACATAAAGAAAGAATTAAAGAGAAAGAAAATTACCGATGCTGAAGTATTAGCTAATGTAACTGCTGAAGACTGGGCTGGTTTTAAAGAGTTAGTTCAAAATTCAGATATCGCTGACAAGAGAATTATCTTAAGCGTTCTTTCTAAGTATTCTGATGTTGCTGTTCGTGAAGAGCAGATCAAGAATCTTTCTGAAACTTTTAAGAAATTAAAAGAAGAAGTGTTACCTGCATTACGTCGTTCAAAATATAACGTTAATGTAAACCTAATTGGTAAATCTGACGAAGAGATTATGGCTGTTGCAGCTTCTAATCCTGATTCATTAAACAAAGCCGAATTGCTTTATGCTGCTTCGTTAACTGAAGACTTAGACAAAAAATTATCGCTATACAAATCATTCAGCGCTAACTTTAAGAACGACTGGAGAGGACCGAATAACGAAGGTGTAATCTATTTAGAGAAAAGCGAATTAGAAAATGCTAAAACTGCTTTTAATAAAGCCAAAGGTTTAGATGATAATGCATTTGTGCTAAATAACCTTGGAACTGTTGAGTTATTAAGTAACAACTTTGCTGGTGCTGAAGAGTATTTTTCTGCTGCCTTAAGCGCAGGTAAGAAAGCTTCTTATAACTTAGGTTTAGTTATGGTAAAGAAAGGTATGTATGGCGATGCAGTTGCTAAAATGGGTGAGTGTACTTCATTTAACGCGGCCTTAGCTAAATTACTAAGCGGTGATAATAATGGTGCTTTAAAATTACTTGAAGACAAGGAAAACAAAGACGCCATGGATTATTATCTAAAAGCTGTTGTTGGTGCAAGAACGTCTAACGATGAGTTAGTATTCTCAAGCCTAAAGAATGCTATTACTAAAGATGCTACTTTAGCTGGAAAAGCAAAATCAGATCTTGAATTTTTCAAGTATTTTGAAATGGGTGCTTTCCAAACCATCGTGAAGTAATACGAATACAAAATATTTTTGAGGAACGGCTCGCAATTGCGGGCCGTTTTTTTATGTCAAAAAATTAAGACACAGAGTTCTCGTTTGTGGAGTTTTGAAAATATTAAGTAGATTAGAACTGTTTTAGAATAAGTATTCATGAGCATTAAATTCATAACCAACGAAACGTTGTACAAGCAGGCTATCGAGCCAATTGCAAATGCAAGGTCTTTTGTGTGGATTGGAACGGCAGATATAAAGGATCTGCATGTTCATACAAAAGGATCAGTCAATTCATTTTTATCCATTTTAAATACATTAGCTAAAAAAAAGGTGGCTATCCGACTTTTGCATGCCAAGGAACCGGGTGAGAATTTTAGACGCAGTTTCGATAAATTTCCAGAATTATGGGAAAATATGGAACGACAGCTTTGCCCGCGTGTACATTTCAAGCACATTGTTATTGATGGTGAGTTTGCTTATACTGGCTCTGCAAATCTTACAGGGGCTGGCTTGGGCATTAAAGGAGTAAATACACGTAACTTCGAGTCGGGTATAGTTACTACCAACTCAGATTTAATTGATGCCATAATGCAGCAATATGACGAAGTATGGATGGGGCAATTCTGTAAATCATGCAAGCGTAGACAATATTGCAGCGATCCCATCAAATAAAACAAATTGATTAATTGCAGCAATCCCATCAAATGAACATCATGAAGAAAGCAATCATTATACTTATTATATTTTTAATAGGCGCCTTAAGCTCAATTGCTCAAATAACTTACTCAGGCAAAGTAGAGTCCGCTTTTTTAAACTACCGTAATACCACTATTCAGGTTGAAGCTGGTCCGAATTGGAAAGGCTACAACCTAAATGAGCAGCAAAATGGAGTTGACTTAAATTTGATAAATGGTGTTCGTATTGGCAAGCACTTATTTGCAGGGCTTGGATTGGGCTATTTGAATTTTGAAGGAATCCATGGAGTATCCATGTTTACAGATTTTGAATATACTCCTCTAAAGTCATACCTAAGTCCTTTGATTAATGTTAAAATTGGATACAATCATATTTGGAACCAATATGAAAATGGCAAGCAGAGTGCGCTTGTAGAATTTGGTGGCGGATTAAAATATACATTTAATGATCGAAACATCTTCCATTTGCAAAGTGGATTGTTAATAACACAGCAAACCTTTATTATTCCGATCAGGATTGGGTTAGCTAGATGATCTAGAGCAGATAGGTGTAAGCTAATAGAGCCTCTGAAGTCTAGTTGTATTTCCGATTGGTCCATATAAAACAAGGGGCTCCTTCGATAACATGAAGAAACCCCTTGACATCTATTATGAAGTAATTGCTAGTCAATAATGATCATTTTCTTAACCGACCTTTGTTTCGCAGTTTCCAGGGCATAATAATAAGTTCCCGCTGGTAAATGCTTAGCATCGAATTCAATGGATTGTTTTCCAGAAATCAGTTCATTATTCATAATAACCTGTATTATATTTCCGAGTAAATCATAAACTACTAATGAAGCCTTTTCTGGTTCTGATAAAGTAAAGCTAATTTCAGTGGTAGTATTAAATGGATTTGGATTGTTCTGAGCCAGATTAATCTCATTCAAGTCAATTTCGTGAACACTATTAAGCGTATCAATAAAAGTGATGTTTAAAGTATCATCTGTATAGCACGCCAAGTTATACGGGTTTGATTCCGTCCAGGTAAGTATGTAATGACCGTAATCTGCTGCACTAAATTGTGACTGAGGATCACTTTCGAAGCTAATAGACGGAGGAAGGTTTGGATAGCTAACATTCTCCCACAAGCCTGTAGTGTTATAAAGGCTAAAGCTGGCATTTAATTCGTGATAAAGTGCATTGTGTATTATGGTGTCTGCTCCGGCATCAGCCATTGGAATTGCATAGAATGTAACTTCTATAATGTCTTCATCAACGCATTTGTTATTATCCATAACCCAATGTAATGGAACTGTCACGTGTAAACTGTCAATGAGTTCTACGGAATTAGGAATGAGGACAGAAGTCAATGGATCGTGAATATCGGTAAAATCAACCCCTGCATAGGGTGAATACCACGTACCAGTTGCATATTCATAACCTACTATATCGGCCATCATATGAACGAAATTTCCGCAAATATTCTGATCCAGACCAGCTAAAGCTGCAGGCGGAACGCTAAAGAGTACTTGAACAGTATCACTAGCTGAGTTCACACCACAGGTTTCTGTCCAAATAAAATCAACTAATCGCTCAGAGCTGTCAGGCGGCATTATAATTTCTACTGTGGACCAAGGATCACTGGAATCGGAGAACACAGCATCGGTTGGTCCGCTCCATACACCGCTTAGCTGTGTAGTCATAGCGGAGAGTTGATAAGCAGATCCACAAATGGAATCATTCAACCCCGCATTCGGTTCGGGCGTCATTACAAAATTTACAGTAACATAATCTGTTGACGTACATGGTCCATTACTTTCGGTCCAGCTAAATGTGTATACGCCTTCAGTAAATACCTGGGTGCCTGTGGCTGGAACAGAATCATTAGCAAAAGAAGCATTACCGCTCCAAACACCTGTGCTTACATTACCACAAAGTGAAAAACTTGCATTAGTGCCCGCGGATAAACCACATACACTAAAATCGACACCGGCATCCGCAACTGACTCTGGTCTAAACATAACATGCACATCATCATATACCTGGCAAGGACCATTACTAACAGTCCACCTAAAAACATACTCAGTATTAATTATACAACCAGTTGCATTGGTATCAAAATTAGGAATATTCAATGCTGGATTGTTTGAGTTAATTGACCCAATCCAATTGACTCCGCTTGTTGTGATCGCGGTCCACTGTCCGGTTCCAATCGTTGGAATGGTGGCATCTAATTG
>JBFHES010000008.1:0-42843 GCA_041584015.1 Bacteroidales bacterium | reverse complement strand
GAAATACTGTTTAAAATTGTTTTCTGCTTGAGCTCTTTGTGGAACGAAAAGAGTGAGTTTAAAACAATTTAAGTCATCGCCGTAGCTTTTTTGAGTGAGAAGCGCGCAGCCTTGATCTTTTTTGCTTCGTTTTTGCGATCAAGCGAAAAATTGGAGCGTAGCGGAAAACGTGAATTCCATTGAAAATATAATTTAGATGAACAAATGAAGTCGGATTTGGGCGAAGCGCCAAGGTGATTCGATGCTGTATGTTAGAGCTTATTCTTAATCAACAGTTCTTCTATTCAGAATTATTTACGTTTGGTATGTAAACACAAACTCACCGAAAATTTCAGGTGATCCGGTTTTAATAAATAAGGTTTCCGGAATTTAATAATATTCAACAAAATATAGTTTAAATGATCTTACCTATAAATAAAACAGAAAATACCTTAACAGAAATGCAACCTTTTCGGGGCAATCAAGTATAGTTGTTTGTTACAAATTTGATCGTCTTAAATCATCTGGCGAGAAAGTTCTCATGGAAAACTCAAAAAAGGGGAAGCGGCTACTTCCCCTTTCTCTTTTTACAAAACTTCGGTCCTTATATAATTCTTCTCTAAGACAAAGCACATCGCTTTTCGAAAACAGGTTGGATTTTACACATCGATAAAAGTTGGAACTTGTATTAATCCCTTCCTCTCGACAGCATACGTAGAAGCACAAAAAACAGCAGACAAACACCGATAAACACCACAGCAACAGGTCTGGCGTATTGCAGTCCAAAAGCTCCGAAACGCTCGTAAATTAGAACAGGTGTAATTATTGGATGATAGGCAACAATAACCACTGCGCCAAATTCGCTCATTCCGCGGCCAAACATCAACACCAAGCCAGACACGATATGTCGCCATGCAAGTGGCACGGAAATCGTAAGAAATACGCGTGTACTTGAAGCTCCAAGATTGAGTGCAGCTTTTTCGAGGCGAACCGGTACAGCAGCAAAACCATCGTGGGCTGCGTTAATTAAAAAGGGCACACTAACAAAGGCCATAGCCAAACCAATTCCTATGGGATGTCCAACAAAGCTAAGCCCCATATCCGAGGCCAGGCCTCCAATTACTGAGTCTCGAGAAATAAAACCGAGCACCGCAATCCCTGCCGCTGAATGTGGTATGACCACCGGAATATCAATAATACCCTTAACCAAATTACGCAATGGAAATTCCTTTCGAGCTAACAAATAAGCCAGCGGAATTGATAAAACGGAAAAGAATAAAGTAGTAAAAAATGAAACAGACAATGTTAGAACGATACTGTCAATCACCTCACGATCCTTCACCGTTTCAAAAAGTTCTGCCCCGCTTGTATCAATCAATAAGCCTAAAAGAGGGGCAACTATAAACAGTAAAACCAATCCTCCAAGAAGAAGTAATATTGTATGAAAGGTATTTAGTTTCTGCATATTTTTTCTGAAAGCACAAATTTAATCAATTGATTGAAGAACGAAGCATATCCATCGGTGAGAACATTTTTTTGCGTCTTCTGTTGTTTGTCCATAAGATTATTATTTTTGCACCACTTAACATAAACAAACTAAAGATGAATAAACTAAAAATTGGTTCTCTGCTGGTAATTGCAGTATTTATTGTGGCAGGATTTATTAATAAAGGCACGCAAACAGAAAATAATTCAAAAGTTGGAATTACTGTTGGTGATGTTGCTCCTGATCTTGCCTACAAATCACCGGATGGAAAAATCATAAAGCTATCAGATCTAAGAGGTCAGATGGTTCTTGTTGACTTTTGGGCATCATGGTGCGGACCATGTAGAAGAGAAAACCCTACTGTAGTTAGCGCTTATAAAAATTATAAGAACAAGAAATTTGCAAACGGAAATGGATTTACTGTCTATAGTGTTTCCTTAGATGGAAACAAAGACAGTTGGGTGAATGCCATTAAAAAGGACAATCTTGAGTGGGACTACCATGTTAGTGATTTGAAAAAGTGGGCTTCGGAGGCAGCTAAAACATATAAGGTTACAGGTATTCCGTCAAATGTACTTATTGATGCTGATGGTGTAATTGTTGCAAAAAACCTTAGAGGTAACAATTTGTTGGTTACCCTTGAATCACTTTTGAAAAAAAGAAACTAAGCAATAGCTAAAAATACAATATGAAGGCAGGAGATATTCCTGCCTTTTTTTATGTGCCGGCTCCTGCCATCTAGACATATTGACCACAAGAATGTCAATATGTCTATCTCTCCGATAGTGGCAAAAGATTTGATCAGGCGCTGGCTGATATTCAGGTTTTACTTTTAAATCAATCTGGAAAATGACTAAGAAGAATACAGAAGCGAACACAAGCGAAGATAAAAACAGTAAGGTGCAAGACGAAACAATCAATCAGGAAACTACTGAAAAAGAACAGGTAGTTAACGAGGTAATAGAGCCCGAAGTTGAAGAGCTAAACAACACAGACGAAGATGCAGAGGAAACTCCTGCAGCAGAAGAAGTGGTTGATCAGGCTGTAAAACTGGAAACAGAAGCAAATGAGTGGAAAGACAAATACCTAAGATTGTCTGCCGAATTTGACAATTATAGAAGAAGAACGCTCAAAGAAAAAATGGACCTGACAAAAAATGCAGGTGAGTCGATTTTTCTAAAATTACTGCCGGTGGTAGATGACTTTGATCGTGCAATGACATCAATGAAAGATGCCAAAGACTGTGATTCCATCTTAGCAGGTATTGATTTAATAAATAACAAATTCAAGGATTTTCTAAAGCAACAAGGACTCAAAGAAATTGAATCCATGCATGTTGAATTTGACACCGATAAACACGAAGCCTTAACCAAAATTCCTGCTCCAAAAAAGAAGCTAAAGGGAAAAGTTGTTGATGTGATTGAGAAAGGATATACCTTAAATGATAAGGTAATCAGGTTCTCTAAAGTTGTTGTTGGTGAATAATTAGCGTTTAAGAATTAAGAGTAGAAAGTTAAAGATATGGCTAAGAGAGATTTTTATGAGGTTTTAGGTGTTGATAAAAATGCCGGAAAAGATGAGATTAAAAAAGCTTATCGTAAACAAGCTATAAAATATCATCCTGATAAAAATCCAGGAAATTCAGAAGCTGAAGACAAGTTTAAGGAAGCTGCCGAAGCTTACGAGGTACTAAGCGATGACAGCAAGAAGCAACGCTATGATCAGTTTGGTCATGCTGGTGTTGGCGGAGCAGCTGGCGGCGGCGGTTTTGGCGGCGGCGGTTTCAGTAACATGGAAGATATATTCTCCTCTTTTGGCGATATTTTCGGTGGTCACTTTGGTGGTGGTGGTTTTGGCGGCGGAGGCCGCAGCAGAGGTCGCCGTGTGTCAAAAGGATCAAACCTACGTGTAAAAGTTCAACTTGACTTAACCGAGGTTGCCAAAGGTGTAGAGAAAAAAATAAAAGTTAAAAAATACGTCAAGTGTAAGCCTTGCGATGGTTCTGGTGCAGCAGACGGATCGTCACACACTACCTGTCAGACTTGTCATGGATCAGGTCAGGTAACGCGAGTTACCCAAACCTTGCTCGGACAAATGCAAACAGCATCTACTTGCCCAAGCTGTAATGGCGATGGAAAAACAATCACTAACAAATGTACTGCTTGCTATGGCGAAGGCATTGTAAAAGGCGAAGAAGTAGTAACCATTAACATTCCTGCTGGTGTTGCCGAAGGAATGCAACTTTCGGTAAGCGGAAAAGGCAATGCCGCCCGTAGAGGTGGTATAAATGGAGATTTATTGGTACTGATTGAAGAGAAGCCACATGATGAATTATTCCGCGACGAAAATGACCTGCATTATAATTTATATCTAACTTTCCCTGAGGCGTCATTGGGAACACCTGCGGAAATCCCTACCGTTGATGGCAAAGTAAAAGTAAAAATAGAGCCTGGTACACAACCAGGAAAAGTGTTACGTTTAAGAGGTAAGGGCATCCCTGATGTAAATGGCTACGGAAGAGGCGACCTGCTTGTAAACATTAACATCTGGGTTCCTAAAAGCCTATCGAAAGAAGAAAAGAAAATGCTGGAGAAGATGCAAGACTCAAGTAATTTTAAGCCGAATCCAAGTAAGCATGATGGTGGGTTCTTTAATAAAATGAAAGATTTCTTTTAATCGAAGGACATTTCTATATTCATAATATAAAATCTGCGACTACTTTATTTTAAGGTATTCTAAATAATTTCTGACTTATCAGCATATTCATGCTTCGATAAGATGCTGAATGTTGTATATTCACGCAAAAATTTTAAAAACCGATGAATTTACTACGGGCAGAAAATATTATAAAGCGATTTGCCAATCATACTGCACTTAACGACGTTTCAATCAATGTTCCGGAAGGAAAGATATTTGGATTGCTTGGACCTAATGGTGCAGGTAAAACAACTCTCATAAGAATTGTAAATCAGATTTTCGCACCAGATGATGGTTTAGTTTTTTTCGATAACACACCACTTTCACCAAAGCACATTGAGCATATTGGATACTTACCGGAAGAAAGGGGGTTGTATAAGAAAATGAAGGTTGGCGATCAGGCTGTTTACCTGGCACAACTGAAAGGTCTATCTAAGAACGATGCTTTAAAAAAGCTCAAGTTCTGGTTCGAAAAAATGGAGATTGAAACATGGTGGGACAAAAAAGTTGAAGAACTCTCCAAAGGAATGCAGCAAAAAGTTCAGTTTATTGTAACAGTGTTGCATGAGCCGCGCTTACTCATTTTCGACGAACCATTTAGTGGCTTCGATCCAATCAACACGAATATTCTAAAACGTGAGATTTTAGAACTTAAGAAAAATGGATCTACCATTATTTTCTCAACACACAACATGGAATCCGTTGAAGAATTATGCGATGACATTGCACTTATTAATAAATCGACCGTTATTCTGAATGGTAAAATAAATGAAGTTCGCCAACGATTTAAAACTGATACTTTCGAGCTTAAGTTCCTTGGGCAGTTTAATAAGTTGCAAGCAACACTATCCTCGGATTATAAGATAACCGAAGCAAGCAGCGAGAAAGACGTTCATTCAGTAAAAATTAAACTACTTAATAGTTTATCTACCAACGAGCTTATATCTCAATTACTACCATTAGGTAACCTAATTGCTTTCAATGAGGTTATCCCGAGCATGAATGATATTTTCATTCGTGCGGTAGAACATACAAACAATGGCAACGCACTTCTTTAATTAAAGAATTATGAAAACAGGAATAGTACTAAAACGAGAATATACCTCCAGAGTAAAAAAGAAGTCATTCATTATAATCACACTTCTGGCACCACTATTAATGGCTGGTGTAGGCATTTTATACAGCTACTTTATTTTTGCTAAGGATACGGAAGACAAAAAAATTGCAATCATAGATGAATCGATGGTAATATTCGAATCATTACAAAACACCGAATACATCAATTTCGAGCTACTTGCCGGTAAGACCTTAAGCGAGGCCAAAAGTGAGTTTGCCGAATCGGATTACTATGCCTTATTATACATTCCTTCAAACATTATGCAATCTGAGCAGATTAAACTGTACTCAGAAAAGCAACCCAGCCAGGCAGTAATAATGTTTATTCAAGGCGCCATTAGAAGCTATCTTGAAGATGTAAAGCTGGTGGATATGGGCATTAGCCGCGAAACACTTAAAAGTCTGAAAGTTAACTTAAGATTAGACACCATTAAGTGGACCGAAGATGGCGATGAAGTAAAAAGTTCGACAGGTGCAGCCATGGGCGTTGGGTACATTTCTGGCTTGCTTATTTACATGTTCATATTCATGTATGGGGTGCAAGTTATGCGTGGTGTTATTGAAGAAAAAACAAGCAGAATTGTTGAAGTAATCGTATCATCAGTTAAGCCATTCCAATTAATGCTAGGCAAGATTTTGGGGATCGCTCTTGTGGGTCTCACACAATTTGTAGCATGGATTGTACTTGTTGCGTTGTTCTCTTGGATAGGTTTCATGATCATAGGTGCTGATATGAATCAAAATGAAATAATAAATGATCAGGCACAAAGTGTTTTATCGCAAAGCGCACCTATGGCTGAAGAGCTCATGCAGGAACCTGTAGAAATGGGTAAGTTCGAGGAGATATTTTTAACTGCAACTTCATCCATCCCTATAGTCACAATCCTCATTTCCTTTCTCATCTACTTTATTGGTGGATATCTCTTATATGCAGCCTTATTTGCTGCGGTTGGTTCTGCCGTAGACAATGAAACAGATGTACAGCAATTTATGGTGCCGGTTACAATTCCGCTCATCTTATCATTACTTGTAATGGTAAATGCAATACAGAATCCCGAAGGACCACTAGCATTTTGGTTCTCAATAATTCCGTTTACATCACCGATTGTAATGATGACCAGAATACCATTTGAAGTACCATTCTGGCAATTAGCTCTATCATGGACCTTATTGATTGCAACCTTCCTGGGTTTAACTTATGTTGCAGGAAGAATATACAAAACAGGTATATTAATGTATGGTAAGAAAGTAACTTACAAAGAACTTTGGAAATGGATTAGATATCAAGGTTAATTACTTGATTAAATTATAGAGAAGCAAACCAGGACTTATTCGCTAAGACCTAGTTTGCTTTTTATTTCTTCAGTAGTTTTCGCGTTTTTCAGCTTAGCATTTAACTCTGTATTATCCTGACCTGCAAGAGCAATTAATGAATCAAGCAATAATTCCAGCTCCGCTCCTCTTTTCATTTTCAAGTTCAGATCAATTTCATTTGTATACAAAGCTCTCAAATCCTCATAAGCACTTTTACCTCTTTTGTAGATATATTTCTCAGCTTTTCTACTCTGATAGAGCATTACAAAGCGATCGTATTTTACTCTAAAGGCTTCCATTTGAATAGTAAACGAATCGAGCTTAAGCTGATAAACTTCAATTTCTGTAACCAAGGATTGTCCCAGATTTAGCTTACGCTGATGATAACCCGTATTATCATATTCCTTTTTGATAGCAATTAGCGGAACAATTTTCCCCTTATAGATACTGGAGAAATTCTCCTTATAAGACAAGGTAACTGGTTCAAAATTATTTTTCAGTAAAGTCTCGTTACTGCTTAGTTCACCATAATGTGTTTCGAACTGCTCTAACCTGTTTAAAATAATTCCACCTTGCATAAGTTTCCGCTCAACGCTCACTTCGTCTACATACAACTTATGTTCATCCTCAAGTTCACTAAGTTCAATTTTAAAGATGCGAGGAAACATGATTTCGTATTTTGAGCGAACTGCCTTTAATTCACGTTCAATCTGTAAATGCTGATTCATTAATGTATCAAAGCTCTCAATTTTGCTATTTACTCTGGTAAGCAAATTGGTGCCGGAGCGTAACCTGTTGGCAACAGTATTTTCCGCTTTATAAAACTTCAGATCCTTCTCAAGCTGTTTAGCCAGCTGCTTATGTATGGCAGGAAATGGTTGTAGGTAGAACTGATCAATAGTATCAATTTTATTAGTCAATGATGCTAGCTGATGATCCAATTCGGTTTTGTCAGTTTCAAGCTTTTCAATCTGAAAAAGGATTTCCTGGCTAAGCTTTATTTTCTCCTCGGCTTTTGAAATAATGTTATAGGAACGAATTGCCGGTTCAATTAAAATAAAACTCTGCTTATAAACCGATTTCAGATCTGTTTCATAGGATTTTTTCACCTGCGGATAATGAAAAGCAATGACCGAATCGGTATGATGAAATACCTGTAAGGCGCTTTTATAATAGGATATTGTATCAACCATGCTCATCGCCATTTGGTACTTTCTGCCAAGGTCCTGCACATTCTCGTTTTCTGCAATCACCTTTTTATAGGGCTTAATCTCCTTTCTGTATATTGGCGGATACTCCTGTAAGTATTGATCATGCAGTGGCTGAAAAGTTTCAGCGATGAGTGCATTCGATTTTTTTAATGCCACTACCATATTGTGAGTCGAATCGATACTCTGTATTAAGGAACGACCAAAATCCATTCTGGCATCAAGCTCACTTATGGCATCATATTTAGTTTTTTCACCATCAAAAACAATCACAACATTTTTATAGATTGCAGGAAAGCTTTGCGCGGTTTCGTCCTTAAAAGCGACAACTTTATCATTGTATAAACTATCAAAAGCAGTTAATTCATTTGCCCGTTCCTTCCACATGTACAAATACTGAATTAGCGAATCGCCAAACTGCAATTTGTCTTTTACATTTACTTGGCTGGCATAATCCTGCAAATCGCTGTTAACAGGAGCAAATTCATTTTCATAGATACTTTGATATTGTGTGCTGATTAACTGAACCACATAATTGTATGCTTCGGTAACACTATCGCTCTGCGCAAGTACCAGCTTATTATCAGCTTCCAATGCATCCAGATTGCCACTAATAAAAAAGTGTTTCCCGATAACCGCATAGTTGCAGGTTTTGCATAATGAATCAAGCTGATGATTTAATTTTTCTAAGTTCGCAAGTAACGATTCATCAACTTTTTTAGCATTGACCAAAGCCAAACGATCTTTCAATAAGTTAAGTTCGGCAATCTCTAGATGGTAAAACGAATACCATTCATTTAAGAAATGAGCCCGATATAAAAGATCATACATCTCAAAAAGCTTCGCTTCAGTATTAGCCTGAAGCGAAGAATATACCTCTTTCAATCGTTCCATGTCCTGGGCAAAGCAAGAATCGCTTGCAAATGCTACTGACTGAAATCCATCTAAGAGCTGCGAAATCATTGAGTCAATTTGTATACGCTGCAGTTCAATCAGGTTATCATTCTCATAATACTCCACCTCGTTAAGCGTATCTTCCTGAAAATAGAAACGAAAACCCGTAAAGGTTTCATGCTCTGAGTAGGTTCCGGTGTAAACAATATTCAACTGATTAAAGGCAGCCCAATGTCCAAATTTCTGACCTTTAACAAAAGTCCCATTCTTTTTCACCAGCCCATTAGCGTTATAACTAATAAATGTTGAATCAAGAATTGTAGAATCGGCATCTAAGAAGAAGCACTGCTCTTTAAGCACACCATTATCATGGTATAAGCTTTTTTGTGTAAGCTGAGCATTTACGCCCAGGCTAAGTAAGAACATAAAGAGGCTGGCAACAAAGCTGGTAACAATAACTTTCATCGGACACAAATTTAGATTTGAGATAAAACAGCGAACACAGCAAAATTAAAAAAGATGTTAAATAATTATCAATGATTAGATAATCAAATGACAATTTTGATGTTTATAGCATTAACACGAGAATACTTTTACTTTCTCCGTTAAATATATGTAATTATCCCAATATGTCAGTATTTTGTCAACTGGTATATTTATTGCCTAAAATCGCACACGAAAAAACAAAATGAGATACGTAATCCAAACCTTATTCATCCTATTATTTGCCGTAAGCACTTTTGCTCAAAAGTATACGGTTAGCGGATATGTGCGCGATAAGGAATCAGGGGAAGAGTTGATTGGAGCCAGCGTTTATCTAAAGGAGATTAGCAAAGGTACGGCTACCAATCATTACGGATATTACAGCATCAGCTACGAAAAAGGAATATACACCTTAGTTGTGTCGTATATTGGGTTCGACGCATTCGAGCAAAAAATAGATTTAACAAAGGATGTTAAACTAAACCTTGCGTTAAAAACAACCCAGCACTCAACAGAAGAAGTAACCATCTACGGAGAAAAAACAGACAAAAATGTAATGGGTACGCAAATGGGCACTGTCAAGATGCCAGTTAAAAACATTAAAGCACTGCCCGTTCTTTTTGGAGAAGTTGACATTCTAAAGTCAATCCAGCTGCTTCCGGGAGTACAATCGGCCAACGAAGGCAGTGCAGGCTTGTATGTTCGTGGAGGTGGCCCCGACCAAAACCTGCTACTGCTTGATGGAGCTACTGTTTACAATGCCTCCCATTTATTCGGGTTCTTTTCTGTTTTTAACGCCGATGCAATAAAAGACCTTGAACTTATTAAAGGAGGTATGCCAGCGCAATATGGTGGTAGACTTTCGTCGGTATTAGACATTTCGATGAAAGAAGGGAACATGAAAAAATTTAAAGTCAATGGCGGTATTGGATTAATATCGTCGAGGCTCACGGTTGAAGGTCCGATAAAAAAAGATACGAGTTCATTTATCATTTCCGCACGCAGAACATATGTCGATTTACTCATCAAGCCTTTTATTAGTGACACTTCTGAGTTCAGTGGATCAGGTTATTATTTCTATGATATAAATGCAAAAATGAACTATCGCTTTTCTGATAAAGACCGCCTTTATTTGAGCACTTACTTTGGACGCGATGTATTTTCATTCAACAGTAACGACGATGATTTCAAGATGGACATCCCATGGGGTAATGCAACTGCCTCATTGCGGTGGAACCACCTTTTTAGCGATAAACTATTTGTAAATACCACAGCTATTTTTAGCGACTATCAATTCGACATTGGCATTCAACAACAAGGTTTTGAGCTTAGTCTGTTTTCTGGAATAACCAACTACAGCCTCAACTTTGATTTTAACTACTACCCAAACATCAATCATGATATTCGTTACGGTTTAAATTACACACGGCACAGTTTTGTACCCAGCAGTGTAACGGCTGATGTTGATGATGACAATATAGAAATTGGTGAGAAATTGAAACAATATGCCAACGACGTGGCGCTTTATTTTAATGATGATTTTGATTTAACCGAGAAGTTGCGAATTAGTGCAGGAGTGCGCGCAACTTTATTTCAACAAGTGGGACCGTTTAACAGATACCTTAAAGATGAAGATGGAAACTTCACAGACACAATCTCCTATGCTAAAGGAGACAATGTTGTTACCTACAAACATATTGAACCCAGAATATCTGTTCGGTATCAGATAAGCAAAACATCCTCCATAAAGGCCTCGTACACGCAGAATTATCAATACATACATTTAGCTGCCATCTCATCCCTCATTCTGCCTACGGATTTATGGGTGCCTTCATCAGACCTTGTAAAACCACAATACGGTGTGCAATACTCTTTAGGATACTTTAAAAATTTTTTCGATAATAAAATTGAAACTTCAGCGGAGCTGTATTACAAAACCATGGAGCATCAAATTGAATATATTCCTGGGGTATCTCCCGGAGACAATATCGGAGATAACCCTGACAACAATTTCACATTTGGTTCTGGTAAGTCATATGGATTAGAGCTGTTCGTAAAAAAAGGCTACGGCAAATTTACCGGTTTTATTGGTTACACGCTCTCAGAAACAACCCGTCAATTCGATCTTATTAATATGGGCAAAACATATCCTGCTAAATATGATCAACGCCACGACATCTCTGTTACCGGCACCTATAATTTAAGCGATAAGTGGTTATTATCAGCAGTCTTTGTTTACGGTTCAGGAAATACTTTCACCCCAATACTTGGTCGATATTTTATGGATAATGGCACCATTGTAACTGAATACGGTGATTACAATTCATACCGCATCAAACCATATCACCGTCTAGATCTCTCGGCAACTTATACAGTAAAGGATACTGATCGCTATAAATCTTCATTCAACTTTTCAATCTATAATGTTTACAACAGACACAACACTTACATTATCTACTTTGATTACGAGGGCGACGTGTTGGAAAACAATTTCAGAACCTTTGCCAAGCAAGTAACCATATTCCCTATCATGCCATCAATAGCCTGGAATTTTTCATTTTAAGGAAGTATCATGAAAGAAATTAAAATCATAAAATACATAGTTGGCATGCTGGCAATAATCCTATTAGTTAGCTGCGAAGATGATGTTACGCTAGAGTTTTCAGACTATGATAAGAAAATAGTTGTTGAAGGTAAGATTATAGAATCAGAGGTACCATCAGTTTTTCTTACTTGGAGTAGTGGCTATTTCGACACACTCAACATTGACATTCAGCGGGTGTATCAATTACTCGAATCTGAAGACTTAACAGAATTGGAATCTGTATTTAGGTCTTACTTGGTTTTAAATGCAGTGGTAACCGTATCAGATGGGAACATCACCGACACACTGAAGTTAGGAATTAACGAAAATGTATTTCCATTTATACACTATGTTGGGTCAGGTATGCTTAAGGGCGAAACAGGGACTCAATACACATTAAACATAAAATATTTTGGCGATGAATTAAGTGCCATTACTAGTATTCCAGAAGCCGTTCCTCTCGATAGCCTATGGTTTGAATTTAGAAGTGAAGATGATGATTCATTAGGCTATATTCATGGCATATTTGATGACCCTACAGAAATTGGAAACAACTATAGAGTATTTTCAAAAACAGAAAATAGAGATTCTATTTTTGTACATCCTTGGAACTCGGTTTGGAACGATCGGAATATCAACGGAGAAGAAGACGTTAAATTTATTCTCTATCATGGAGCTAACACAACGGATGATCAAGAGGATCGGGAAAGATGGTTTTTCAAATTAGGAGAAACTGTAACCGTAAGGCTCTGTGCCATGGATAACGACCACTACCAATTTTGGTATTCATTTGAGCAAAATGCAGGAGGCGGAGGAAATCCCTTTGCTTCACCGGCACAAATTGCAACAAATATTAATGGAGGATTGGGTGTTTGGGGTGGTTATGGTATTTTTGACATGGAATACAAAGTGGTTTATATAGAACCAACGGATGACGAGTAAACAATAGTAATAACAATAAAATTTTAAACATGAATTTATTTAAACCTTTAGACAATCTAGAAAGCAGCGAAAAAAAAGAGCTAAGTAAAGATGTTGAGAAAGTAAAATGCTTAATCATTGGTTCAGGACCAGCAGGATATACTGCTGCAATTTATGCAGCACGAGCAAACCTCAATCCAGTAATGATTGAAGGTATTCAGCCAGGAGGTCAGCTAACCACAACAACAGAGGTAGATAACTTCCCAGGATACCCGGAAGGTGTTACAGGACCGGTAATGATGCAAGACCTAAAAGCGCAAGCAGAAAGATTTGGAACAGAGTGTCGTTGGGGCATTGCAACTTCAGTAGATTTCTCGCAAAAGCCACACAAGGTAATTGTTGATGAAGAAAAAGTAATTGAAGCAGATACAGTTATTATTGCAACTGGTGCTACCGCAAAATACCTTGGTCTCGAATCAGAAGAAAAATATAAAGGCTCCGGAGTTTCAGCATGTGCAACGTGCGATGGCTTCTTTTACAAAGGGATGGACGTGGCCGTTGTAGGTGGTGGTGATACCGCAGCTGAAGAAGCGTCATATCTTGCCGGTATTTGTAATAAAGTCTATTTAATCGTTCGTAAGGACTATTTACGCGCATCAAAAGCAATGCAAGAGCGCGTGTTTAATACTCCAAATATTGAAGTACTGTTTGAGCACAATACCAAGGAGATATTTGGTAACAACGTAGTTGAAGGTGTTAAACTAATTAAAAAGCAAGGACAGGCAGATGAAACAGAAACAACCATCAATGTAAGTGGCTTTTTTGTTGCCATTGGCCACGATCCAAATTCAGGAATATTTAAAAATTATTTAGAAATGGACGAAATCGGCTATATCAATACGCTTGCTGGCTCCGCAAAAACAAATGTCGAAGGTGTATTTGCATGCGGCGACGTTCAAGACTCTATCTACAGACAAGCAGTAACAGCGGCAGGTTCAGGTTGTATGGCAGCCCTCGATGCTGAACGATATTTATCACACCTAAAATAAATTTTCAAAGGGAGCTTTTAGCTCCCTTTTTTATTTCTATACGTATCAAAACCAACAAGAAATAAATAATTCTATCAGAGTATTACCCTTTTGTTTCAATCCTATCGTTACAAAAATTAATCAATGTTTTTATCCTATTTTCAACCTTTAGAATGAAGATAAAAAAATGAACTAAAACCTTGTGTGGTATTAGCTTTTATTGATATTTTTATATCTTTGTATTTAAATGGAAAGGATGGAATTCAAGGAATATTTTTTAATATCTTGATTTTCACATATTTTGGAGCACACTAAATCAAATACCAAACCTTGGTGTTTGTTGTGTGTTTAGTACGTATAGAGCTAAAAGAATTAGAATGATAAATAAATTAAATTAAACTAAAAGCTATGAAAAACAAATTACTAAGGTTTCTGTTGCTTAACCTATTTGTTGTAGCAACTTTGAGCATTTCCGCTCAGCTTGTTTCCTACGATGCTAACGACTGGACTGTTAGCGACGCCAATTTTCAATATGGCGAACCTGCCAATTGGCAGCCATATTGGCAAGGAGCTGGTGTAGAATTCTTCATGACCGGATTAAACTCAAATTATGCGAACAACGTAATGACAAGTGTTCAAAGTGTTGCCTTTGATCTTACTGCTGCTGTTGCTCCGCAGGTTGCTATTGAAGTATATGCAGATTGCAATACGACTCCATTTGGTGGCGACGGTGCCTTCTTGCAATATTCAATTGACGCAGGTGCTAGCTGGGTAACAATTGGCTCTATGGCTACATGGTACGACAATATGATTAGCCCAATCGCTGCTAATTTTGCTGGTGCTGGTTCATGGTCAACTCAAGCTTGGGGTGCTCCATTAACACAAATGGTACCTGGTGTTGCAGGCCAATCAAGTGTTATGTTTAAAGTAGTATTTGTATCAGACCCTACCGGAAACGGTGTTGGTTTTGCATTTACAAACTTTAACGTTATAGAGACTGCTAGTGTAACTGATCATATGGAGGTTTCTGCATGGGTAGCTCCTATCGGACAAGTTTGCGCTATGACTGCAACTGAAAACATTGAAGTTACCGTAATTAACTTAGGTGCTACAACAATTACAGATTTTGACCTTAACTATATTGTTAACGGTGCTCCTGTTGTAACTGAGAATGTTACTCCAGCTGTAGCTCTTGCTCCTAATGCTTCTTATACTTATACTTCAACAGGAACATTTGACTTCACCGCTATGGCAAATACTGTTTCTGTACAGGTTACAACTGTTGGTGGTGCAGACAATACGCTTGCAACTACAGTAAACAATGAAAACATTGATGTAATTAATGCTTTCCCTCATAACGAAGATTGGATTAGTAACTATTTTGGTTTCTCAACAGGAAGCGATGCAGTTATGACAGTTAATGGCACTGCTCTAGAGCTAACAGGTAACGCTGGTTTCTCATGGAACGGAGGATCAATTAGTACTACTGCCACTCAGGCTTGGAATGAAAACGTAGACAACCAAGCTTCAGCATATAGTTGTCAGGTTGATGCATCTGCACTTCCTACACTAGAGTTAAAATTAGATCTGTATCGCAAATATAGCTTTGGTTCAAAGTATTCATGGTTTAGAGTTCTTGTTGATGGTAGTCCGATAGCAGACGCTAATGGTAAAAATAGTTTCAACGCTCTTTCATCTACTGGTGATTGGACAGACCATATTTTCGACCTTTCCGCATATGCTGGTACAACGTTTACGCTTACTTTTGAAGCTGCTAACAGATATGCTGCTGATATGGTTGCAATTGATAATGTACTACTTCGTCAGAAATTAGCCAATGATATAGCTATTACAGCTATTACGTCTCCTGTTGATGGATGTAGCTTAGGTAGCCCGGTTGTAACGGTAGAGGTTAGTAATTTAGGTACTATGCCACAGAGCGGTTTTAATGTTGAATATTCATTAAACGCAGGTCCTGCAGTTTCTGAGCCTTTCCCTGGTACTTTACCAGCAGGTTATACAATGTCTTTTACTTTTGCAACTCCGGTTGTAGTGGCTGCTAATTCAGTTAACAGCATTGAATGTGCAACTGCACTTGTTGGTGACCAAGACTTAACAAATGATGCAATGACTGCTTCATTTAGTGATGTAAGTGATGACTTAACAACTGCTTACATGGCAGACTTCAACACTGATGTTCTTGCTGACTACTGGTGGATTGATGATGCAAACAACGATAACAACACATGGTCTTGGATTCCTGGATCACCTGATGGTTATTACGCTTATGACTTTGAAGCAGCAAGTGGAGATGACTATCTTTATACACGTTGTTTCGACTTAACATCAGGTGTACAATATCAGGTATGCTACTGGTATGCTTCATACTTATCAGGTTCAACTAAAAACCTTGATGTATACTTAGTAAATGCTCAAACTTCAGTAATGACTACATTAATGGCTCATACTGCATTTGATACCAACGATGCTTTTGAATTTAACTCAGAAGTATTTGCGCCAACAGCTGATGGAGCTTATTACATTGCGTTCAAAGCATCTGGCTTAGCTACTTTCGAAGCTGAATATATTATTCTTAATGATTTTGCTCTTAAGCAGTTTGTAGCTCCAACTATTAACATTTCTGCAATTGAACTAACTGATGGTGCTAATCCAGTGGTTGATGCTTGTGAAATTTTAGTTCCTGTAACTGTAGATTTAGATATTACTCAATCAGCTGGTTCTGCGATATGTCCTGGTGATATGATTCAGTTCGACCTTATCGTTGAGACTTCAGGCGGTTCTTCTATGACTGTTACTGAATATTTCACTTTTGCTACAAGTACTGATCTATCAACTGTAGTTGATTTCTATTTCAACGGTCTTGATCTTTCAACTCCTGAGATGTATACATTTACTGTTGAAGCATTCTACAATGGTGTTTCTGTGAGTAATGCTCCATCTACATCTGTAACTCATTATGGCTATCCAACTGGTGTTGACTTTACTGGTCTTGCTGATGGATATTGCTTAAATGTTAATGATGTTGCTTTAAGCGGATCATGGGATGCTCAAGTTTGGGCTGGACCTTATAATGCTGCTTTCACAAGTAATGCTGGTACTATTCATACTGATGACTTTGCTGGTTCAGCAATGTATGATGCTGATGTAGTTGCTAGTGGTGATGTTGTATTCACAGTAACAAATGCTGGTGGATGTGCTAACATGGCAACCTATCCAGTTGTTGTAACTGATCCAACCATTGATTTTGGAACTGACGAAGTATTTACAACGTATCCTGTTTCTTATACATTAAATCCAATGCCGGCTGGAACATATGACTATATGTGGTCTACAGGTGAGACTACTGCTACTATCATGGCTTCAGACTTCGGTCTATACAGTGTAACAGCTACTGATATGTATTGCTCAGCTACTGATGAAATTACTGTTTCTGCAGGTCAGGAAATTGATATCCGCATGGGATGGGGAATTTTCTCAACATATATTGATCAAGAAGATGATATTTCAGTAGTTATGAACTCAGTTCTTGCTTCTATCATTATCGCTAAAGATCAGAATGGTGGCGTATGGTGGCCAGGAACTCCAATTAATACTATCAACGGTGGTGCAGGAACAATGACAATTGGTCAGGGTTATCAGTACAAAGCGTCTGCTCCAACAACTTTAATAATTCAAGGAACTCCAGTAGTACCGGAAACTACGCTACTTTCATTACCACAAGGTTATAGTGTTCTTGGTTATTTAAAACTTGCTGCTTCAAATGCAAGTGTTGAATTAGCTGACTTCGTTACAGATGGTACTCTTATTATCCTGAAAGATCAGGACGGAATGGTATTCTGGCCTATGTTCTCTATTAATACTCTACCTGGTGGAAACTTAATGCCGGGACAAGGTTATAAAGTAAAAATGGACGTAGCTGATGATTTCTATTTCACTGCTAATGGAATGGGTGCTAAGACCAGTATCATTACAGAAATGCCTGTTCATTTTACAGCTCAACAAACTGGAGCAAACATGACAGTAGGTATTCCTACTTCAGCTCACTCATTAAATATTGGTGATGAAGTTGCTGTTTATAGCGCATCAGGAACACTTGTAGGTAGTGCACTTTACAATGGACAAAACATGGCTGTTGCAGTTTATGGTGATGACGAACTTACTGAAGCAACTGAAGGAATCGCAATGAATGAGAACTTCAACATGAAGGTTTGGAACTCAACTGAAGGAACAGAAACTGAAGCTCAATTTACTATTGAAAGCGGTAAAGATGTTTATACAACTGACGCGATTACAACTGTAAAGAGTCTTTCATTCGAGAACAATGCTTCTGCAAATGCAAGTCTTGCTCAGAACATGCCTAACCCGTTTGCAAGTGCTACAACAATTGGTTTCTCTATTCCTGAAGAAACATTTGTTACAATTGCTGTTTACAATGTTGTTGGCGAATTAGTAGAAGAAGTTGTTAGCTCAACAATGGCTGCCGGATCACACGAAATAGTATTTACTGCTGAGAATTGTGCTGCTGGAAGTTATTTCTACAAAATCATCACAGACAACTTTGTTGCAACAAAGTATATGACTATTGAAAAATAGATAAAACATACCATAATAAAAGAAGCCCCGTTTTCGGGGCTTTTTTTATTTTTGGACAAATTAAATTTTCATGAAAGACTTAAAATCATTAGTTGAAAGAACGTGGGACAATCGGGAACTGTTAAAGGAAGCAGCAACGCAGTCAAGCATTAGAGAAATTATCGAACTAATAGACAAAGGGCAGTTAAGAGTTGCTGAACCACATAATGATGAGTGGATTGTTAACGAGTGGGTAAAGAAAGCTGTCATTCTATACTTTCCTATCCAAAAAATGGAAATACAGAAAGTTGGTCCATTTGAATTTCATGATAAAATTGCTCTTAAAACCGGATATGATGAATTAGGTGTTCGAGTGGTACCGCATGCTATTGCCCGCTATGGTTCTTTCGTTGCAAGTGGCGTAATTATGATGCCCTCCTATATTAACATCGGGGCATATGTTGATTCCGGAACAATGGTAGATACATGGGCAACGGTTGGATCATGTGCACAAATAGGCAAGAATGTACATCTAAGCGGCGGCGTTGGAATCGGAGGTGTTCTTGAACCTGTTCAGGCTGCTCCGGTAATTATAGAAGACGACTGTTTTATTGGATCCAGATGTATTGTTGTTGAAGGAGTAAAGATTGAGAAGCAGGCAGTGCTTGGTGCAAATGTGGTGCTTACTAAATCAACAAAAATTATTGATGTAACCACTCCAGAACGCAAAGAGCATAACGGCATTGTTCCTCCTAGAAGTGTTGTAATTCCGGGCTCATATACAAAAAAATTCCCAGCTGGAGATTTCCAAGTTCCATGTGCACTTATTATCGGAAAACGCAAAGCATCTACCGATTTAAAAACGTCATTGAACGAAGCTTTACGTGAACATCAGGTAGCCGTTTAAATCCAAAACATTATGTTTCAAAAAGAAATTCAAAAAGCAGTTAAGGTATTAAAGGACGGAGGCATCATTCTTTATCCCACGGATACCATATGGGGTATTGGTTGCGACAGTTCTAATCCGGAAGCAATTAAGCGGGTTTATGAAATTAAAAAGCGTGAAGATGCCAAAAGTCTAATTGTCCTTGTCGACTCAATAAATATGGCTGAACGATATGTTGAAGAAATACCTGAAATTGCATATAAGCTTATAGAACTTACAACAACACCACTTACCGTAATCTTCCCTCAGGCGAAATTACTGCCAGAGAATTTAGTAAACAAGGACGGTTCCATTGCTATGCGTGTACCCAGCGATGATTTTGCAAACGAACTGGTATTTAAGTTCAGAAGACCGATTATATCTACCTCTGCAAATGTTGCAGGCGAACCATCTCCTGCCAACTTTAACGAGATAAGCGAGGAGATTAAATCTGCTGTAGACTATATTGTTGACTACCGTCAAGATGACCTTACGAAACACAAAGCATCAGGTATAATAAAGCTTGGTCCAACAGGAGAGATACAAGTAATAAGGGAATAGCAGATTATGCTTTTGCTTCTTTCGAGCACCCCCTGCGAATTAACTGCAATAGGAAGTCACAACTTATCAATTTGATACTGTTACAATTTTTATATCTTTAATTTGTTAAATCCCATATATGGCCAGCTCCTTACTTGACAAGAAGAATAATTTTGGAACCCTGCCGGTGTTCATGATGGCCATATCTACCATCCTTGGAGCAATCCTGTTTCTTCGATTTGGTTATGCCGTTGGTAATGTTGGCTTTTTAGGTGTTGTTGGCATAATAATACTAGGCCACCTAGTTTCTATTCCTACAGCTTTTGCCGTAGCAGAAATAGCAACCAATCAGAAAGTAATGGGTGGTGGAGCCTATTATATTATTTCCCGATCCTTTGGATTAAAGATTGGTGCCGCCATTGGAATAACCTTGTACCTGTCACAAGCCATAAGCGTTGCTTTCTATGTAATTGCCTTTGCCGAGTCGTTTGAACCAATAATTAATTTTATAAAGAATAATTATGGTTGGGAAATATACGACAAGCGATTGATTAGCTTACCTACAATGGCTTTACTTGCCTTTCTGGTATTATACAAAGGAGCCAATATCGGTATGAAAGCTTTGTATTTTGTAGTAGCACTGCTCCTTATTTCCTTACTCATGTTTTTAGCGGGTAAGGCTCCGGGTGGTGATATTCCATTCAATTTAACAAGTCACATTGAAAACCCAGATGACTTTTTTCTTGTCTTCACAATTATTTTCCCCGCATTTACAGGTCTGGCGGCGGGGTTAGGAATCTCAGGAGACCTTAAAGATCCAAAAAAGTCAATCCCGTCTGGAACTATATGGGCTACCGTTGCAGGAATGTTTGTTTACATCATCATTGCCTACAAGCTTACGATTTCCGCTTCGCCTGAAGAATTAGCCAATGATCAATTAATTATGCAGAAGGTAGCACTCTGGGGACCAATAATCCCAATCGGTTTGGCAAGTGCGTCTCTTTCATCTGCTCTGGGGTCTATTATGGTTGCCCCACGAACATTACAGGCAATTGGTCTTGATAATATTCTACCCAACCTGAAAATCAATAAATGGTTCTCCAAAGGAAAAACAAGCTCCAATGAGCCTGTGAATGCCTCTGTGATAACCATTGCCATTGCCTTCTTCTTTATTGCTATTGGTGATATAAACTCGGTAGCCAAGATTATCGCCATGTTCTTTATGTTTACCTACGGAGCAATTTGCCTCATTTCATTTCTCGAGCATTTTGCAGCAGACCCATCCTATCGCCCAACCTTCCGCTCGAGATGGTACATTTCATTTCTTGGAGCTGCCTTGTCGTTTTGGTTAATGTTTAAAATGAATTTTAGCTATGCACTGGTTTCTCTAATTATAATGGGACTTATTTATTACTATTTAAGTATTCATAGCAAAGACAGAAAGGGATTTGCGAATCTATTCAGGGGAGTTGTATTTCAAGCCAGCAGGCAGTTACAAGTATTTGTACAACGCGCCGACAAAGAAGAGCCGGATAATCATTGGCGACCATTTGCTATTTGCATCTCACAAGATTCATTTAAGCGTCGCTCCGCCTTTGATTTACTACGTTGGGTTTCATTTAAATATGGCTTTGGAACTTACATTCATTTCATAAAAGGTTTCTTAGATGAGAAAACCAGCAAAGAGTCTGTTGAGGTACTGGATCGCCTCATTCATCTTGCAGCAGGTAGCAAGAACCGTGTTTATCTTGATACGATCATCAGTCCATCCTATACCAGCGCAATTGCACAAGTAATTCAGCTGCAAGGAATATCCGGCAAAGGTAATAACCTCATACTTTTTGAGTTTAACCGACAAGAGCCTGAAACGCTTCAGGAGGCGATAAATAATTACCCATTACTCTCATCTACCAAGTTTGATGTGTGCATCCTTAGCAGCTCATTTAAAGGTTTTGGCTATCGAAAAGAGATACATGTATGGATTAATTTTGACGAACACGAGAATGCTAATTTAATGATCCTGTTAGCCTACATAATTATGGGACACCCCGACTGGAGTTCGGGCATGATTAAAATTATTGCAGCCTCGCCAGTTGAGCAGGTTGAAAAAACCAGAGCCGATCTCATTCACACAATTCAATCCGGAAGAATTCCAATTTCTACCAGAAATGTCGAGATTATTCCGTTTGACAAGAAGGATGATATAAAAGCTGTAATTTCAGAAAAGTCCGTTGATGCCGATCTAACTATCATCGGTTTCAAGGATGAAGATCTATCGGTTGATAAATTCACAGGCTATAGTCCTGATCTCTCTAACCTATTATTTATACATTCTTTTCACGAAAAGAAAATAACCTAAGCATGGAAGAATTTGTCATCTACCTGAATAAGTTTACGAAATTCACGCTTTTCATTTTCATATTGATGGGGATTACCTATGTGTTTCTAGGCATTTCATCAATCATTAATGAAGCAATAATTATGGGCTGTATACAACTGGTGATCGCACTTATGGCCATTGGTCTGCTTGTCATCAATTCATTCGATTCTATCTCAAATAAGCTTCAGCTAAGATTAAACGAACAGAGTATTTTTTATCGCGACAGCATGATTCTCAAACCCAAAGAATATTTCTGGACAGAATTAAATAATGTTGAAGTTCGAAAAGGCTATATTCGCTTTTCGTTAAAGAATGGAACTGAAGAACAATTTAGTTTAAGTGCATTAAATTTTAATGAACAGCAATTCCTCAAAGAGAAACTTCTTGCTTTTAAAACCTTGATAAAATGAACAGAGCAATATTTCCAGGATCATTCGATCCGTTTACTATCGGACATGAATCAATAGTTAAACGCGCTTTAACCATGTTCGACGAAATTATAATAGCCATTGGTTATAACTCGAACAAGCCAGGCTATTTTCCTATTGAGAAACGTGTTGAATGGATTCGAGAAGTTTTCAAAAACGAAGCTAATATTAAGGTGGATCACTACACCGACCTAACAGTTGAGTATTGCAAACGGGTGGATGCGGGCTTTATCCTTCGCGGACTTAGAACATCAGCCGACTTTGAATACGAAAGAGCGATTGCGCAGGTAAATAAAAAAATGAATGACAATATTGAATCGGTATTTCTATTAACAACACCAGAACATACACCAATTAATTCTTCGATTGTTAGAGATATATTAAGACATGGAGGAGATGCATCAGAATTCCTGCCAAAAGGAATGAACATTGACATTAAACCAGGCATGAACGGCTAGGCATCTGAATTATCGTCTTTCTGTCGCTTTCTCATCTTTGCTAATTTTAAATAGCGTAGGAAATAAAAATCCTCCTTTTTGAAACGTACCAGATCTATCACGGAACTCTTTGTTACTTTACCGTACAAAAATAATATTCCCATAAAGCTCAAAAAGTAACTTACATTGGTTGCAATTACTGCCCCCATGGCCTGATATTGTGGAATGAGCAGATAGTTAAGCGCAATATTAACTATTAATGCAGGAACATGAATCCAGATCATGTAAGCTGTTTTCTTCAGCGAGGCAATTCTATTACCCAATAATTTAAGCAAGATTAACCATACAATGGCTGGTAATATATTCTGCACTATAGCAATGCTTGGAATATAAGCTTCACCATAAAGCAGTGGCATGACATAAGGTGATAGAAAATAAATTGCTACCGATATAAAGATGGTGTATAGTAAGGATACTCTGAAAAGTTTAGCAACATCCTTGTTTACCTGATCTTGATTCTTGCTATTGGCTCCACTACTCAGGATAACAGCACCAATGGCAAAAGGCGTTTGAAATTTTTCGGCAAAACCAGCACCTAATGAATAAAAACCAACCTGCTCCGAACTGGATAATACCTTCAATAAAAGAATATCTATTTTAAAGTTTAAACGAGCCAGAAACAGTGCGATGGCATAAACAATTCCTAGCGACAGCAGACTTTTAATTATCTCAAGATTGAATTTAATGCTAACCGTATAATGTTTAGCCAGCATTCTATAACTATATAAACCGGAGATGAGATTAGATAGCACTAAAGCCAACAAGGCACCGGTTATAGACCATCGGGCAAGAAACACAAAGACAACTACGAACAGCATATTCAAGAACACAGGAATTGATCTAAGGAGTGTAAACTTCTTATACTGTTCCGTAGCAACAAAAACACTATTACTAAACTTACCTATTAGTCTGATGGGAATACTGGCCAGAGCAAGGAAAATAATTAGTGTGGATAACTCGCCGCTGTCATAACTTCTGTAAACAAAAAATGTTATTACAGTACCAACGATACTCGTGAATAGAAAGAAAAACGACAGCACGGCTATGATATCATTGGGTTTATATTTTTGTTCGCCCAAATGCACAATGGTTGATCTGCGAATGCCAAGCTCTGAAATAGACAAGATCATAGCCGGAACAACCAATAAGCTAGCATAAATACCTTTGCCAGCAGGACCAAGTAATCTAGCTACCAATAAAGCAGTTGCAAACCGAACAACAGCATTAAGCATGTTATTTCCGGATACCCTTGCAATATTTTTAAAGAAGCCGTTTGCCATATTATTTACCCAATATGTACTTGTTAAACTTTACCGCTAGTAAAGGTCCTTTATTTCTCATTCTTATTTTTACACCAAATGGTAGACGATCTACCAGAAATCTCAAGCGATAGGCAAACCATCCATAACATATCCAAACTAGTGAAATCAAACCAGGAATCCTCGCATTCGAATTTCGTTCGTACCCCATCTCTTCAGCCAGTTTACCAACAACAGCATCCGCCATCTTCACATCGAGCTTTGGCATCGTCTTGCGCCAGGCATAAACCTTATCAGCCGTTATCGGATTTAATAAACTACTATGATAGCGCTCTACATGCTCCCGGTTAAAACTGCTCAACAGTTTATCTTTAAACTTGTAAAATTCAAGAACAGAACCATCATACTCAACTCCCAAAAATGTATATAACTTTTTCAGATGCTGCTCAGGAGCTGCAACCAAATCCTCATATTTCAAGGTATAAAATGAGGCAGGGTGTTTCTTCTCAACTTTCTGAATTCGTTTACCGGCAATTCTCCACCTATAAGCAAGTAAAGCGGTTATAGGCGCTTCAAAGTCCACCTTTTTAATGGATAAGATATTATCGCGATAATCTCTACTTAGATGAATAAATTTAGCGTTCGGGAATAATTCTATCAGCTTGGCCGGATAAATGGAGTAAACAGGATTTTTATCCCCTATAATCTGAATGTCTTTTTTATCGAAGAATGAATTGAACTGCATGTACAGCACCTTTACAATTGTTTCAAAACTGTAAGTGCCCACATATTTCAACAAAGCTTCTTTTAACGCTTCTGTATCTAAGCGCCAGCTGTCAATCTTCCTTTGCTCAATAATAATTGCGTGAAAGTCCATCAAATCATTTGTCGTCCATTCTGTTTTGCGTCCATAGCGGGTATACAAATTAATGATTAACGGACATTCGAAAGGCAGCATCACATTGGGATGGGCATCAAACAATGAGGCGAGCAAGGTTGTGCCTGATCGTGGCCTTCCTAAAATAAAAAAAAGCGGTAACTTATTAATGTCCTTTTGCTTATTTAAACTCATGCTGCTTTAACTCTTGTTCTTTAGAAATGCTGGCAATTTAGTGTAAAATCTCCAGTAGGTATAAAAAATATGTTGATACCAAATTTTGGGTAGCGTGCGTATCAAAAGCTTCAAACTTGCTTTGGCATACTGTCGCTCATATCCTTCTTTAGCTGCCCACTTACCAACTACCAGATCGAGCACACGAATACTTTCCTCTGGCAAATCAGTTTTCCAACTATTAATGCGGGAAGTATCAATGGCCTGATACACGCGATGATGATGCCCTTCAATGTGATCCTTGTTTTTTGAAAAGTAATCCTTCACACCTTGATGATAATTAACCATATCAGCATGAAATGGAACCCCCAGAAAATTACAAATAGCCTGACTGTACTTTTCAGGGTCGTGCACAAAGTCTTCATATTTCAAGGTAAAAAAACTTGCCGGATGCTTTCGTTTTAATTGTCCTACAACTTTGGCAGAATAGCGCCACCTGTATGCCAGCGTTACCAAATCCGAATCGAATAACTTCGCATTTAGCATAGAAAGCACATGGGCTCTATGATCGCGTTTTAGATGAATGTATTTTGCTTCAGGATACAACTTGAACAGCTGCTTGATTTTTATCGAATAAACAGGATTCTTATCACCTAACATCAACACCTCTTCCTTTTCGAAAAATCCAGGCGCATTTAAATAAACTGTTTCTATTAGCTGCTTGTAAGTTGTCCTTCCCTCCTGTTGCAACAACTTTTCGCGGAGTGCGGCTAAGTCCATTTCCCACAAGTGAAAATCTTTCACCTGTATTAACTGATTAAAGAACTCTTGCAAATCTTCGCGCGACCATTCAGTTTTATTAGCAAACTCTTTTTCAAGCTCAAGAATTAGTGGAGATTCCAGAGGTATTTTAATATTGGGATGCGCTTCCAGAATGGATCGTAACAAAGTTGTTCCTGATCGGGCACGACCAATTACAAAGAAAAAAGACAATGCAGCTGTGGCTTTGTTGGTCATTTTATTTTTTAAAAAAGAAAAAATAAACTTTATCAATGGTAGGAAACTTATTATTCACCCACACCCTATGTTTCATTGGGAAAAGCTTGTTTATTGTTTTCGATAACAGAAACAACCTGATAACAAGCATCCTTTTCCAAACATATAGCTTTGTACTGAACGCGAAATTAGTAAACTGCTTTTTGTAACCGAACTGCTCTCCTGAGGTTCCGGCAATTCTATCCAGCAACATTATTTCCTCTTCGCTTAGTTGTTTCTTCCACTTGTCAAAATTCGTTGCATCCACTGGTTGATAAATCTTCTTATGAAATACCTCCGACTTTTTTTCTTTGTAGGCGGCAGCAGCTTGTTTGTTTTCCTGATAATCGTGCAGTAATTCTTTGTACTCAGGAACCCCTAAAAATTCAGACATTTCAGATAATCTTTTATCTGGTTCCTGAATAAAATCTTCGTATCTAACTGTGTAAACCCTATCCGGAAATTCCTTAATTACTTTGTTCATTACATTCACCGAATCAATCCAGCGAAGCATAATCCAGGGTAAGATCCCATAGAGTAATCCTGATTTTTTAACCGAAAGAAAGTTGTCGCGATAATCACGAATAATATAAATAAACCTGGCATCTGGGAAAATGCGTAATAAGAATCTTGGGAATTTTGAATAATTTGGGTTTTTATCCCCAATGCTTAAAATCTCATCCTTGTTAAAAGCAGATTGAAAATTCAGGTAAACCACCTTAATGAATGCCTGATAATCAAATGGACCTTTTATCTTCTCAAGATCTGCTTTTAACCGGTCAAAGTCCATGGGCCAATTTTCAATTTTGGGTTGATTCTTTACCTCATCAACAAGCAATTTAATGGTGTTATCATCCAGCTGCTTCAAATCCTTATATTTCATAAAAAGCCTTAAAATGATAGGGCTTTCTCCCGGAATATTAATATTTGGATGAACATCTAAAAGTGATTGCACCAGCGTAGTCCCGGAGCGTGGTCTGCCAATTATAAAAAAGAAGGGTATATTTTTATCAAGCATTGCTTTGTATATTTAAGCTAAATAATTCTATCTGTTTGTTCAACGATACTACACCATCAAGTTTTCACAGTTAATAGCTTTAATAAGCACAATTAATATTGCACTTAAAGAATAATAGCACGTTTCGCCAACCAATAAATTGGGCTTCAGGAAGAACAATAAATAACTTAAAACAGCTTTTACCAAGGGTTATTAACTGATTTAATGCAAACCATCAGATAAATCCATCTCTGCTAAATTAATTATCAGGTTTCCTGCCACACCAAACTCATCATGTAAAAATTAGATTCTAAATATATAGTTTATTACCAATACAGTTAAGGATTTCGGCTAATTTATTCTATTTTAGTGTCGCAAAACGAGAGCATTAATGTTATTCAATTCCATTCAGTTTCTTATATATTTCCCCTTAGTGGTAATATTATATTATGCAATTCCACATAAGTGGCGTTGGCTCTTGTTGGTTACGGCCTCTTATTACTTCTATATGTGTTGGAAGGCCGAGTACATCTTTCTTATTCTCTTATCAACATTTATCGATTATTTTGCGGCCATTCGAATGGCAAAAATGCCTGATAAAAAGGGCAGAAAGAAATACTTATTGTTAAGCATTTTTGTTAATCTCGGACTCTTATTCAGTTTCAAATACTTTAATTTTATTAACGAGAGCCTCCGTGATGTATTTAATAATTTTAATATTTTTTACGATGTTCCAACATTTAAAGTCTTACTTCCGGTTGGAATCTCCTTTTATACTTTTCAAACATTAAGTTATACAATTGATGTTTACCGGGGCCGAACGCAACCTGAACGCCACTTTGGACGATTTGCTCTATATGTTTCCTTTTTCCCTCAATTAGTAGCAGGTCCTATAGAGCGATCAATAAAACTATTGCCCGAGCTTCGGAAAAAAGTACAGATTAATGGTTCACAAATTTTAAGCGGACTAAAGTTGATGTTCTGGGGATTTTTCAAGAAAGTTGTAATTGCCGACAGGCTTGCCATATATGTTGGTTCCGTTTTTCTACATCCGGATGATGTTTATGGCCCGAAGATTATTTTAGCAGCAGTTTTTCTGCACGTTCAAGTTTATGCTGATTTATCAGGTTATACTGATATTGCAAGAGGAGCAGCACGTGTAATGGGTATCGATCTCATTAAAAATTTCAATAATCCACTTTGGGCACGTTCCCTTTACGACTTTTGGAAACGATGGCATATTTCGCTTACAACCTGGTTTACCGATTATCTCTACATTCCACTTGGAGGAAACCGTGTAATTAAATGGCGCTGGTACTACAATATTTTCATTGTATTTTTAATCAGCGGCCTCTGGCACGGTGCCAGCTGGACTTTTGTGATTTGGGGAGCCATGCATGGCCTTTTCCAATTAATTGAAATATGGACTGACAAACCGCGCAAAGCATTTTTCAAACGCATAGGCATAAGTGATAAAAAGACTCTAATGAATGGTTTGGGTGTTACTGCACAGCTTACCATGCTTTCTGCAACTGCATTATTTTTTGGCGCCAAAAATATGGGCGATGCCTCAACCCTGATTCGAAACATTGCTGATTTTAGCCATGTAGATCAATTTGTCACGGAACTTTATAAAAATCTGGAATATACCTTAAGTCTTATTCTTGTAGTTGGTCTTATGTCGTTTGAGTGGATACATGCTAAATTCAGCATTTTTAAACTGCTGGCTAAACAACACATGATTATACGCTTAATGGTATATGCCATTGGAATTTTGCTAACAATAACATTTGGAGTATTTAAAGACCAAGAATTTATCTATTTTCAATTTTAAAGATGAACAAAAATAAATGGTACATAAAATTGATGATCTTGCTGGCCATGCTCCTTGCCGGTAACTTTATTATCAATAAAACCTACTACCATTATATTTTCACAAAAACAGATAATGGACGAAAGGAGCAACAGTTGATAAATTATCAAGGTGAATTAAAATTCTTGATCCTTGGAGATTCGCACATGCAAAATGCCATTGATCCCAACATTATAGGTAACTCGTTCAATTTCTCATCGGCTTTGGAAAACTATGCTCAAACTTTTTTCAAACTGCGCGCTGTGGTCGAAGATCTCGGTAAAAAACCGGAATACATTATTCTGCCCGTAGATGTAACCGGCATGTCGTCGTTTCGCGCCGACAGGTACAAGAACATTTCCAGTCTAATGGATTTCACAGATTATTACCAGCTCTATAAACAAACCAACAATTGGCACTTTCTCACTGAATGGATGAACCAAAAATTCTATATTTATGCTGGTGAATATAGACGATTTAGAAACATCAGCTCACGTCAAAGCTTTGGATCATTAGGCTTCAAACCAAGAACTGGAGACATGACCAGCTCAGGTAATTATGAGAAAGATTGTAAAGTAAAGGCAGATTTGTACCTAAGCAATGTTGATCCCTATCAAAAGGACATGCTTCATTATTTTCATCAAATACTAAGCTATTGTGAGAACAATAACATCAAAGTAATTTTGATGAAGATGCCACTTGCTTTGCCCTATGTGGAACATTGCAACAACTACTTCTCTGTTGATGATTATTATAGTCGCATCAATAATGACATTGAAAAATACAGCTGCATTTCTGAATTCTACGACTTTCAGGATTATTTCGATCATGACTATTCCATGTATCGAAACCCTGATCATCTTAATTTTAAGGGTGCGAAGATTTTTTCTGAAATGCTAAAACTGAAACTAGACAAACTAAACTAATATGAACATTCCATTTAACAAACCTTATGTTTCCGGCAATGAATCAGCATATTTGGCTCAAGCGGCTGAATCTGGTCACATAAGCGGGAATGGCATGTTCACTAAAAAGTGCCATCAATATTTTAGCGATAAGTTCGGATTTCAAAAATCATTATTAACCACCTCATGCACCGACGCGCTTGAGATGGCATCAATCCTTGCCAATATAGAACCAGGCGACGAAGTTATTTGTCCGTCCTTTGCATTTGTAAGCACAGCTAATGCATTTGTGTTGCGAGGAGCTAAAATTGTTTTTGCCGATTCTGAGAATACTACGCCAAACATTGACGCATCAAAACTTGAGTCGCTAATAAATCCAAAAACCAAAGCAATTGTAATCATTCATTATGCAGGTGTTGCCTGTAACATGGATGCCATTCAATCTATTATAAAAAAGCATAAGCTAATCCTTATTGAAGATGCAGCTCAGGCAATTGACTCCTATTACAAAAATAAAGTACTTGGAAGCTTTGGCGACTATGCCGCTTTCTCATTCCACGAAACAAAAAACATCATCTCAGGTGAAGGCGGATTATTGGTTATCAATAAGACTCAAAACGCCAATCGTGCAGAAATCATTTGGGAGAAAGGTACCAACAGAGCAGCATTCTTCCGCGGTGAGATTGACAAATACGGGTGGGTAGATGTTGGGTCTTCGTTCCTGCCATCAGAACTTACAGCTGCCTTTCTATTTGCACAGCTTGAAAAGCTGGAAACTATTCAGCAAAAGCGTAAATACATTTGGAATAAATATAAGCAAGAGCTCAACTATCTTGAACAAGAAGGCAAAGTCCAATTACCTTATATTCCTAGCTATGCGACAAACAATGCACATATGTTTTACTTGCTTACCGAAAGACGCGATGAGTTAATGTACTACCTAAGAGAGAAAGGCATCCATGCAGTTTTCCATTATTTACCGCTTCATGAAAGTCCATTTTACAAAGCCAAACATGACGGTCGATTATTGCCAAATGCCAAGAGGTATGCAGAATTAATTCTAAGGCTTCCAATCTTCAATGATCTTAAGGACGAAGAAATAGATTACATTATCGCAAGCATTAAAGAATTCTACCAGATGAACATACATTAAAATTATATTAAGATCGACTAAACTTAACATGATGAATAAATCTCTTATACTCTATATATTTTTTTTCACTTTAGGCTATAATCTTAACTCTCAAGAATGTATTATAAAACTAAACTTGAACCTTTGTCCAAATTGTTATGCATCTTATTCAATAATAGATAGTATATCTGCAAAATTTCCTACAAAAATAGTTTTAACTAATATTTCAAAGAAGAAAGCACAATATGAATTAAAAAAGAAAATCCCAACCCTTCATGGAACTTATGATTTAATTATCTCAGATTCAATTTATCAGAAATATAGTACCTGCTTTGATTCAGAAATCTATATTATTTCAAAAAATGGTAAAAAGTTATTTAATACTTCTATCAGCAATCTTCAAAATCATTTCAATAACAATTTCACTTACTTTAATAAAAAAAATCCGCCAAACCGGTATTTTTCTTTTAGTGATACTTTTTTCTTATCCAATTTAACCAAAGTCAACATTATTGATGAATATATATATTTAACAGATCCCTCTTACAAAAAGATTCATTTTACAAAAATTAATGACGACTCTATTCAGTCACTGATAGCTGACTCCTTGGATCATAAACCTCTTTATGAGTCTTGTTTTAAAGACACCATGAAATATCATCTTTTCTCCTCCTACAGAGATGCCTTAAAAATGCTGAACAAAAACACTCTAAGCATACATACTGCATCGGTTTCAGGCGATACACTCTACGCTCTAATTAGTCTCGTAGATCCAGTTAAAAAAGGAAAGACTTTAGATTTGTTAGATCAATTTCTTCTTATAGCCTTTCATGAAGGTAAAATAATTAACACAATCCCAATTGATGACACAGGACTTAAAACGTACTATCACCTAGAAGATTTCTTTATAAATAATGGAACGTATTATTTCAAAGTTGCAAATGATAAAGAAAGAGATGGAGAAAGGAAATTTCTCGCCAAATATCATCTAGAAGGTCAACAATTGTTATTTAACGACATTATTTCAATGGAAGTTCCTGATCCTTTCATTGAAGAAAAAATATACCCCAACTACTTAAGTATATTACCATCTTACCCATATTGTTTCTTTGGAATTACAACTTACTTCTGTAACCTACAAAAAAAGGAAGTGCATAGACTACCTTTCAAACAGAATCGACTAATTTATAACGAAAAGGACTTTGATCTTAAATCTGACTTCTATTTAACAAGCATTTATCATGAAGGAGATATAGTTGCAGTAATAACTGCCGATAAAAAATTCAAAGAATTCACTTACTCCATTATTAATATCGACAGCGGAACGTTTATTCAAACTCCAACCGAGATCGAAATTAATAATAAACAAGATTACTTATCTTTTAAACTTATTGATTTCGATAAGTTATTAATCTTGACAGACAATTCCATATTGCTAGAAAACTTAACTTTGTTTGGGAATGAATAGCATCAATAATTATCATTTTAAAATATCATCCTTACTAACAATTCTGTTAATTTCGATTTCAATAGAAGCGTATAGGGCTTCATCTAATCATATGTTACGCTCTTTTCAATTGTATTCCGATCCATGCGCATAGTTAATTGATACCTTAAAGCAGTGCTACCTAACGTAACTTAATCTTCTCTAATGCAAGCATCTTAAAATTCATCACCCAAACAGAACAATATTAAGCTTAATCCAAATTGCAAATGCGCGCTACGTCAATGCTTAGCGCTCTAACTATTATTTATTCTAAATAAAAATTGCAAAAATCAAATAAATTATTCATTTTTGATCAGATTCAAAACGATAGATTTATGATATGTGATGATACGAAAACAACCGTAAAACAGATGTTTACCGAATACCTTCAAAAAAAAGGTCATCGAAAAACTCCAGAACGGTATGCAATATTAGACGAAATCTATTCAAGAGATGGACATTTCGATATAGAATCGCTGTACATTTTCATGAAGAATAAAAACTATCGTGTTAGTCGTGCAACCCTGTATAATACAATTGAGTTATTGCTGGAATGTGCCTTGGTTATTAAACATCAGTTTGGTAAAAACATAGCACAATTCGAGAAAGCATACGAATGCAAGCAACATGATCATTTGATTTGCACCAAGTGTGGAAAGATTGTAGAATTCTGCGATCCAAGAATCCACGAGATTCAAACAACGGCAAACGAATTGAATAACTTTAAAATCTCTTACCACTCGCTCTATTTTTACGGAGAATGTAGCGAATGTGCCAATAAGCAATCCTAGTCTCAATATATCTTTTCAGTTATCGTAGTGGCCATACTTTTTATCTGGTCGTTAATAACTTTAGATAAAAACAGAATGAGCACCCTCAATTATCAAAGTATATTTCTACTTTTACGAGTCGTTTTAGAAATAACAAAGTAATTGATAAATGAAGATTGACGTTTTATTAGGACTTCAGTGGGGTGATGAAGGAAAAGGCAAAGTAGTAGATGTACTAACTCCCAGATATGATGTAATTGCTCGATTTCAAGGTGGACCTAACGCAGGACATTCATTAGAATTCAATGGTATTAAACATGTTCTTCACACAATTCCTTCAGGAATTTTCCATCAGGAAAAAATCAACATCATTGGTAATGGTGTTGTAATTGACCCTGTAATTTTTGCGAAAGAGATAAAGGCCATCGAGGAAATGGGCATTGATATTCGTAAGAATCTCTTTATCTCAAAAAAGGCACATTTAATATTACCGTCGCACAGAATTCTTGATGCAGCCTCAGAACAAGCAAAGGGCAAAACTAAAATTGGTTCTACATTAAAGGGTATTGGTCCAACTTACATGGACAAAACCGGACGAAATGGTATAAGGGTTGGAGACATTTTGCTCGACTCCTTTCAAGACAAATACACACAATTAGTAGAAAAGCATAAGAATCTTGTACAATTGTATGACTATCCGTTTGACCCTGAAACTTACGAGGAACAATGGTTTGCCGGAATTGAGATTTTAAGAAGCTTTACAATCATTAATAGCGAATACGAGATTAACAAACATATAGAAGACCAGAAATCGATACTTGCTGAAGGTGCACAAGGAACCTTACTTGACATCGATTTTGGATCTTATCCTTATGTAACTTCATCAAATACAGTAACTGCTGGTGCATGTATAGGTTTAGGCGTTGCTCCAAGCAAATTAGGCGATGTATACGGAATCTTTAAAGCCTACTGCACACGTGTTGGAAGTGGCCCATTCCCTACTGAACTATTTGACGCCACAGGCGAAGACCTTAGAAAGGCAGGTAATGAGTTTGGATCGACTACAGGCAGACCACGCCGATGTGGCTGGTTAGACCTGGTAGCACTAAAATACACCGTTATGCTAAATGGTGTTACCCACCTCATATTAACAAAAGCGGATGTATTGGACACCTTTGATACTGTTAAGTTATCAACAGCTTATATGGTGAATGGAGAAGCGTCAGAAATAATGCCTTACGATATGGCAGATGATTACCAACCTATTTTCACAGAACTTGATGGTTGGAAAACCGACCTTACTGGTTGTCGCAGCGAGAATGAGTTCCCTGAAGAATTCAATGCATTTATTAACTTTATTGAAGCAGAGGTTGGTGTACCAATTAAGTTTGTTTCAGTTGGACCAGATCGCGAGCAGATTATCGAAAGATATGTAGACTAATCATATTGATTAGATTCAGATACAGTTGATAGACCAAATCGACTGCTAAGAAAGGGAAGTTAAGCAATTGTTTAACTTCCCTTTCTTGATTTACCAATTAGAATCAATTACAAAAAAGAAGGTGAACGAATCACTTTGGCACTTCTCCCAAGCCAGCGTTCAATTTCTCGATTGACAGCAAAGTTAACTTGGAATGCGTGTTTAAGAATAACTTAAACATGAATAAATTTGGAATTTGTATTTTTGATAAAAATAAAACCACTGAATATGAAAAAATCATTACTCTTAATTATTGGTATTGCATTACAGTTTGGTCTTGCAGCACAGTCGAGCATTGCAGATGCAAGAGCCCAGGCTGTTGGAGCAACCGTAACCATAAGCGGCATTGTGACGAGTGGAGCTGAACTCGGCACCATTAGATATTTGCAGGATGATTCGGCCGGCATTGCCTTATACGACTATGATGTGTCGTACTTTCAGCGCGGCGATTCAGTTAGTGTAACCGGACAACTTACTGAATATGCAAATTTATTGGAGATTGGTAACTTATCTGCTCATACAGTGCATAGTTCAGGACACCCATCTCCTACTCCACAGAACATAACGCCCAATCAAATGTCGGAGGATATTGAGTCGATGCTGGTACATATTGATGGTGTAAGTTTTGCTGATGGCGGATCGACCTTTGCCAGCAACACCAGCTACAATTTTACAGCAAACGGAGAATTATCAAGTATTTTCGTACGAAGCAATCACCCGCTTATCGGTAGTATTGTGCCGGGCAACGAGGTTTCAATTATTGGATTGTGTTCCCAGTATTATGCAAATTATCAACTCTTGCTGCGCGACTCTGCTGATATCATCAACCCAAGTTTGATAAACATTGTATCACCAGTTACCATAAGCAACATTTCTACCTCTGGCTTTGATATTAGCTGGACAACCGACTCAACAGGTACTACAGGAATAATCTATGGAAACACGCCCAATCTTGAAATTGGCAACATGGAAGTACCGGGAACAAGCACCTCACATTCTATTTCAATAAGTGGAGCCGATCCATCGGAGTTGTTTTACATAAAAGCCTATTCAACAGCTGGCACCGACACTGCATTCTCAAATATAACTGTCGCCATAACACAATCACTTTCTTCAGGCGAGATGATAGCCTATTTTACAAGTACCGTAGATGTTTCCGCAGCTACGGGAACCGATGCACAGTTTATTGATAATGCAATTGATGATACATTAATCAACTACATTGGTCGAGCAACAGAATCAATCGATATGGCCATCTACGACTTTAACAATGTAGATTTATCTGACATTGCAGCCGCCTTAAATAATGCCTATAACAATGGTGTTGATGTGCGTGTTATATATGACACCACCTGGTCTGAAGTTCCCATGAGTAGCCTACTTGATCAAGGTATTCACAGTGTTATTGCTCCGGCAAGCGAAGACTACGGCATCATGCATAATAAATTTGTTACTATCGACGCCTATGCCACAAACCCTGATCTAGCTTATGTTTGGACAGGCTCAACAAATTTTGAATTTAATAACATTGATAAGTTCGCAAATAATGTCATCATCTTACAAGATAAAAGCCTTGCAATAACCTATTCTCTTGAATTTGATGAGATGTGGGGATCAAGCGGCCTTGTGCCGGATATGGCGAACTCAAGATTTGGTCCTTACAAAATTGATAACACGCCACACAACTTTATAATCGGTGGTTCACAGGTTGATTGCTATTTTTCACCAAGCGACAGAACCACAAGCATGATTCTTAAAACAATGGAAACGGCGGAAGATGAATTACTAATTGAAACTATGTTAATTACCAGATCGGATATTGCTTATAAAATTGAAGAAGTATACAATGCCGGGGCCAGTCTTAAAGTAATTGTCCACGACAAAGCTTCTTGTTCCAATACAGTTGTAAACACAATTGAAGGGCTGATTGGTAGCGATTTTAAAGAATACGGTGAGTCGGAAGGAATGCTCCATAATAAAACCATGTTGGTGGATCCGAACGAAATGAACTCCGACCCAACCGTTTTAACCGGATCGCATAACTGGAGCAACAACGCAGAAAATAAAAATGACGAGAACACACTTATTATTCATAATGCCTCCATTGCCAATCAATATTATCAAGAGTTTATTGAACGCTACAATAATGGAATTCCATTGCACAACAGAACCATAGCAGTTCCTGCTGAAAGAATTGCGAACTTATACCCAAATCCGTTTAACGATGTTTTAAACATAGTTGTTGAAAGCGCAATAACTGAACAGCTGTACATTATGATTTACAATATTGAAGGGAAATTAGTCCAACAGCATACAAAGATGACTGCAACAGGGAAGAATAACATCCAGCTAGATCAATCCGGCTTGGTGAACGGATTCTATTTTATTAATCTAAGAAGTAATAGCTTGAACGAAACACATAAAATTGAATGTATGCGCTAAAATAAGTAGCATAATTATTAATGAAAGAGGCGGTCTGAATATGATTAACACATATGGGCGGCCTCTTTTTTATTCACCAAAAAGAAGTAGGTAGTCTCTGTCCATGGCCTGTTTGTGAAGCTTAGCAGGAATAATATTCCAATTGTTCAACTTTACAGGATGTATAATCTTTCTCTTTCTTACCCACTTACTTATGTAAAAGCGCATATCGTGATCTGAAACCCAACTCACACGTCGCATTAGTTTGTTTTGTGGAATACCAGCCGCTTCTGTTAAATGACCACCGCCACCGTTTCCTCGATAGGAATTAATGGCAACAGTGTATGTTTCTGTGAATGCAAATGGCTTCCCATCGGTCATTTCATGAATAGTAATTCTGTTGCCTGCCTCTTCAGATAAATCAACTGTATAGTTTATGCCAGCTGCCGAATCAAAATTATAAAATCTCGGTTTAAGCATTGGTCGACCATTGTTACCATATACTATAGCTCCGTGCTCATCCCTCTCAAATATCAATAAATGCGACTCTTCATCATTTAGTTGATTGAACCACTTGCCGTATGAATATTCCAGTAAGGCATCAACCTCCGCACCGCTCAGGTTCATTGTGTAAAGCAAATTCTCATAGCGATATATTTTGAACATGTCGGAATAACTGATAATACCCTCATGCAAGGTTTCATCAAATGCAGTATTAGATGCAATCGATACATCGGCATTAGTAAGCTCCAACTGTACCACATGTATCAAGTCGACAAATGCAGCATTGGTAAACAAGGCCTCACGCGAGAGCAGATCTGTTTGTAAGTATCCGATCTCCTCATGAACCGTTTCTTGAATTAGGGATTGCTCTTTGGCAAACGCCTTCAAAAACGAAGGATCAGGTGCTGTATTCTTCATTGAAACCAACTCGCCAGAAAGAGAAAGTCTCCAGGTATCTATATCTGTATTTTTCACAAGCAACAGGTCCGCCACCGCCACATCAAGAGCCTTGCTTGTTGTTCCAAGGATCAGCACACTATCACCAGCAATATTGCAAATATTTTTATTCCAGCCACGATGATCGTGCCCTACAAAAACAACATCAAACCCCGGAACCTGCTTTGCAACCAACCCGGACGCATTTTCATTAAAACGGGAGTCAGCAGATTGTCCTCCATACGTAGGATCAATTCCTGCATGAAAAAGCCCGACAATAACATCTGCTTGTTCCTCTCGTTGAATTACCTCAAGCCAATGCTTAGCACTAACAATCATATCCTCGAAGTACATTCCTTCATACAATGAAGGGTGCAACCAGGACGGGATAGCAGGTGTTACTAATCCTAAAAAAGCAATTTTAACTCCACGCTTTTCAATAATATGATAAGGCTTAAAGTAGGGCTGCTGTGTATTTACATCAATCACATTTGCCCCTAGCCAGGGAAAATCCAACTCGCTATTAAATTTATCATAAGATCTATGGCCTTGCTCAATATCATGATTCCCCACAGTTGCCAAATCGTAATGCATAAAATTCATAACGTCAGCACAAAGGTTGGTGGAAGAATCTGGTGAATTATAAAAATACACGGAAGGGTCACCCTGAAGGATATCTCCATTATCAACCAGAATTACATCTTGATTAGGCTTGTTTCGCTCTTGTTGTACAAAGGTGTGTACTCTGGATAATGACCCCTTGGTGGACTCCTGCCTGACAAAATCGAAAGGAAAAATTGCACCATGAACATCACTCGTTTCTATTATTCTGATATGCACTTCCTGTGCCTTTACCTGAGCAGAACATAATATAACATGAATGACCATTAAAAGGCCTGCAATAGTTTTCTTTGCCATATGAACTTATTTTAGGTGAAAATAACAATTTTCATTCATCCGCTTCTCAATAAAGATTTTATCAAATGATATTAGTAATTTAGAACTAAATAGTATTAATACCAAAGCACATGAAAACCATCTTGAAGCTACTGACCATTCTTTTGTTGTCATCGTTTATTGCATGCTCCCCTGAAGCGGAAACAGAACCGACTGTAAAGTGGTCGATTGCCATACATGGAGGTGCTGGCAACTTTCAGTTAACTGATATACCCGCAACTGAGCAAACCCTGTATTTTAATAAATTAGACGAAGCACTAAACGCAGGCGCTGAAATTCTTAAAAAAGGAGGATTGAGCATTGACGCCGTAGAACGGGCCATTAGTATTTTAGAGGATTCGCCCCTTTTTAATGCAGGTAAAGGTTCGGTCTTTACGCATCACTTAACCAATGAAATGGACGCATCGATAATGGATGGCAGCAATTTAAATGCAGGTGCCGTTGCTGGCGTTCGCACCATTAAAAATCCTATTTCGGCAGCCAGGTTAGTGATGGAAAAATCCAAACATGTAATGTTATCCGGGCCAGGCGCAGACGCTTATGCAAGTTTGCACCAGTTAGAAATAAGAGATACATCATACTTTAAAACTGAAAAGCGATGGAAGCAAATCCAAAAAAAGCTGGAGCGAGAAGGTAAGATGGGAACAGTTGGCTGTGTTGCGTTCGATCAGCATGGCAATCTTGCTGCCGGCACCTCAACTGGCGGAATGACCAACAAACAGCACGGACGCATTGGAGATTCTCCAATAATTGGTTGTGGCACCTATGCCAATAATAACACCTGCGGCATTTCCTTTACAGGACATGGCGAATACATCATCCGCCAAGTTGCAGCGCACGATATTTCAGCATTACTTGAATATACCAATACCAACCTAAAAACGGCCATGCAGCAGGTTATTCAGGAAAAACTAAAAAACATTAAAGGAGATGCCGGTGCAATTGGCATTGATAGCAAAGGAAACGTTGCCATGATTTTTAATACATCTGCAATGTTCAGAGCTAAAACAAATAGCAATAACGAGAAAGTAATTGCCATTGAATAGACCTGATTTACAATCCATTTTTCTATCCTTCTTGTTAAGTTGCCAAAGAGGTAACTTAGAACCCTTTTGCGTAACTCTGCGTAATAGAATGTAGAGTTTTTTGATATTGTTGAATACAACTTATGGACAACCATTGTATATGGTAGTTGATCAACGGCTTACATAAAACACAACTTAAATCAAATGTTACAACTTAATCAATTTAGGATGAATATTTCAAACTTCAAAACTTCGCAAAGCGCTGATTTATCAGGCAATTCAACAGTTTTTCTTCACAGTTTGACCAACACTTTCTAACAAAGTGTAAAGCACAAGCTTTAGGTGATGAATATTTATTTTGGATTGACAAATAGATCAGAACAATGTACAAACAACATCGACATAAAATTCGCAATACAGGAATAATAGTATTGACTATGCTACCTGGGCAATTTATTCTGGCCGGAACGCCAAATACTCAGGTAGCAGACAATTCTTTTACATGGCTTATATATTTTGCCCTAGCACTAATTTTTACAAGTGTAATTATATTGGTTCAATCGCTCCTGCGACTAAAAAAACAAAAGCAGCAAATTGCCCGTCAGAATGAGCAACTGAACGACTATAAAAAACAAAACAGTGCGTTGGTGAATCGGATACAAACCATGCTGAAGAAAGATGACAAACTAAAGGGCGAATTAAAGACCAGCAATAAATTCCAAAGTTCATTCCTTGCAAATATTAGTCACGAGATTAGAACACCATTAAACGGCATTATTGGCTTTACCTCATTGATAAAACAAAATGCTTCGAAACCATCGGCAAACAGCACCATAAAAAATTGCGATTTCATTCTATCCTGTAGTCATCGCGTAAACGACTACATTGAAAACTTAATTGAAATTAGCAGGCTACAGGTTAAGGAAATTAATACACATATTGGTTCTTGCTTTGTACCTGAAATAATTAATCAAATTCAGCAGGAACAATCCTTCTTACTAAATCAGAAAGGCATAAAACTTTCAATACAACAGTTAAAACTATTCGCTGTTAAGGCAGATAAGAAACTTCTCTACAAAGTTCTTAAAAACATTATTAGCAATTCAATTAAGTATACCGCCAGTGGAACAATACAGGTTAACTTCCTTGCAACTAATGATACACAAACTATAGAGATTATTGATTCAGGAACAACGCCTGACCTAAATCACATAAACCGATTCTGGAGCCTAACGGAGCGTGAGCAAACTGAGTCCTTATCTAAAATAGATGGAACAACGCTTGGTTTAGCAATTGCCATAAAGCTGATCGAGCATCAAAATGGAACATTAAAAATCACATCAAATAAGGAAAGAGGAAAAACTGTTAGCATTACGCTACCGGTTAGCACCGAGCAATTGCAGATAAATAGTAACCCAAGCTATAGTCCAACAAAAATAAAACTGCCTACGAATGGAATACCTCGTATACTAGTTGTTGAAGACGAGGAGCTGAATGCAGAATTAATGAAGGCATATCTGGCCGGAAAGGCAGAAACCACGATTGCAGAAGATGGTGATAGCGCTCTTTCGATTATTAAGGAATGGGCAGATAGAGGCGAGTACTTTGATATCCTTCTTGTGGATATAAACTTACCAGATCCGTGGAACGGGACCTCTTTGATGATTGAGATGAAGAACAGATGGAGCTATTATAAAAACGTCCCCATTCTTTGTCAAACTGCACATGCGCTGCATGGAGACAAAGAAATTCTATTACAAAATGGATTTACTGACTATATACCAAAACCAATCAACCGACGCGACTTATTTCTTAAAATTGATGAACACTGTCAGCATTTAACAAAAACGGTTACTTTAAGCTAAGCTCAGAATGAAAAATCCCACAACAAATAATAAGCAAAGCAAAGGCATGGAGCAAGAAATCCTAGCACTTCGAAAGCAGGTTAAAAAACTTGAAGATAAGAATCTCTTGAAGGATCAGTTTCTTTCAAACATTAGTCACGAATTAAGGACACCACTAAATGGGATTCTTGGTTTTGCTGAATTAGCAACATATGATCTGGAGCAACAAGGAGATCCAAAAGTTTTGGAATATGCACGGTACATCAATCAAAGTGCAAACCGAATATTACTTTTACTCAATAACATAATTGACTATTACGAGCTTGAATCAAACGAATTGGCAATAAACGAGGAAGCCATCGGTCTTGATCCAATATTCAAAAGTATTCTGGATGAACATAAGGCTCAAGCTACACAGCAAGATGTTAAAGTTACCACGCAAATTGAGGATCATCTGAATATCAAAGCAGATATAAAATTCTTCACTCGGATTCTGTCAAATCTTGTACAAAACGCCATAAAGTTCAGTACAGGTGGTCATGTAAAAATTGAGGCGATCAATTGCTTTAGCAATAATCGGGTTGTTATAAAAATAAGCGACAACGGAGTTGGAATTG
>JBFHES010000007.1:0-44112 GCA_041584015.1 Bacteroidales bacterium | reverse complement strand
ATTTATCTCATGGCTCAATAAATCATGTCCCATATAAAAGAAGAAGAAATAAAGACTAATCTCTTTAAAATTCATTTTCCCATTTCTTTGTTTTTTTTCCATGTTTCACTTATTTAAGATAGATTCTTCTCTATTGCTATATTGCCCCTTCTAAACCAGAATTCAATGCAGCTAAAACCAATTTATTGAAGAGTACTGAAGGGTCTAAGACCCGAATATTTGATCTGACAGAATTTCTAATATGCTGATTTCGGGTCTTTGCCCCTGGTACGGATCAGTTAAATTACATTCTATATTATTCATAAATAATTTGTCTTGAAGGATAAATAATTTCCACTTTACCCTTCCCAAACTTCACCCTTCATCACAACCGTATCAACCAAATCGCTTCCATAGGCATACGGCATGAATTCATAAGTTGGGATTTCTTTGGTGATGTACACATTGGCTACTTTACCTTTGCAAATGCTTCCGTGGGTTTCCTGAATTCCCATGGCGTATGCGGTGTTTATGGTTGTGGCATTAATTACTTCTTCCGGTAACATTCTTAGTTTAATACAACCCAATGACATAATGAACTTCATGTCGCCACTAGGTGATGAACCTGGATTATAATCGGAAGCCAAAGCAACAGGTAATCCTGCATCAATCATTTTACGCACCGGAGGGTCAATCATCCCCAAGAAGAAAGCTGCACCCGGCAACAGTGTTGGCATGGTCTCCGATGCCAATAGGCTTGCGATCTCTTCATCGCCTGTAAACTCCAGGTGATCAACAGAAAGTGCATTGTATTTAACACCTACTTGGATTCCGCCAGAAAAGTCTAATTCATTGGCATGAATTTTTGCGCGCATGCCATGTTTCATTCCAGCCAATAATATCCGGTCTGTTTCTTCAACGGTAAAAAAGCCTTTATCACAGAACACATCAATGTAATCAGCCAACTCCTCAGCTGCAACCAATGGAATCATTTCATTAATTACCAAATCTACATACTCTCCTTGTTTACCTCTGTACTCTGCAGGAATTGAATGTGCTCCAAGGAAGTTCGACTTAATTGTAATTGGCGATGTTTCTTTAATTCGCTTGATAACGCGAAGCATTTTTAATTCATCTTCGGTTGTTAAACCATAACCACTCTTAATCTCAACAGCTCCAGTTCCCAGCGAAATAATCTCATTTATGCGTTTCATCGATTGCTCATACAATTCATCTTCTGAGGTATTGTGAAGTAGCTTGGCTGAATTAAGAATTCCTCCTCCACGTTCAGCAATCTCTTCGTATGACAGTCCTCTAATTTTATCACCGTACTCAATCTCACGACTTCCCGCATAAACCAGATGGGTATGAGAATCGCAATAGGAAGGAAAAACCATTTTACCACTAGCATCAATTTCTTTATCAGCTCCTGCCGGACAGGCGTCCATGGTTCCGAAATCAGCAATCAGGCCATCTTCCATTAAAAGCCATGCATGCTCAATTGTTCCAAGCTTTTTCATCTCTGAACCTGCTACCCATGTGCGTGCTTCGTTTTCAACCTGTATAAGCGATTTGATATTCTTTATTAGTAATGACATTGTTTTAATTTTAGTTTGCTGCTAAATTATGAAAAATGTTTGAGTGTGTTTGGTTCAAGATCCAGACAAATTTCAAGTAGCCTATCTTTTAATACAAACAAAAAAAGGAGCCCAAAGGCTCCTTTTCATCTTTATGTTATTGATTGTTATTCAAATTTTGAACGCATATCTTCAACGTTAGCAAGTTCTTTAAGTGCAGGATAAACTTCTCTTTCTACACGATTTTTAACACCGCTTTCAAGTCTTGTTTTTTCTGTAAGCACATCACCGGCTGGAATTTCTTTTTTGCTAGTTACCTGAAGAACGTATACACCATTCTGCCCGGCAATTGCTTTAGAAACATCACCTTCGTTTAAGGCAACAGCTTCTGCAATTACTTTATGCTCGATACCGAATCCTGGTAACTGGAAAGCTGCAAAATTAATTGCCTCAGCAGTTTCAAGTGTACCACCAATAGCAGCAGCAGCATCTTTTAATGATTTTCCAGCGGCTAATAATTCGTTCACCTCAGCAACCAACTTGTCACCTTTTTTCTCTTTAACAACAGCAGCCTCAACAATAGCTTTTCTTTGCTCAAGAGTTGCAATACCTTTTTCACGAACATCAGAAACAGTAGCAATGATGTAACGATTTCCAAACTCGAATACCTGAGAAACATCACCAACATTAGCTTCATACGCCCAACGCACCAAAGAACGAGGTGACTCCATTCCTGGAATTTGACGTTGATTTTCAGTTACTGTAACTTTTCTTTTTCCTTTTGCTTCAGCAGCAGTTATAAAAAGATCGGCTGTTGTGTTTTTACCAGCAAACTCATTTGCTTGTGAATAGAATTTCTGATAGGTAGCATCGCTAGGCTGAACTAAACGCTCAACGGTTGCAACTCTAACTTTCTGAACTTTTTCTCCATGTTTGTTAACCCAAATAAGGTGACTTCCAAACTGTGAGTCTACAATCGTTAAATCGCCTTCTTGCCCAAAGAAACAAGCATCATTAAAAGGCTTCACCATTTGGCCTTCTTTAAACCAACCTAAATCGCCACCGCTTGGTGCAGATCCGTCAACTGAATGTACTTTCGCTAATTCGTCGAATTTTGCTGTACCTTCTTCAACCAATAATTTAAGGCTGTCTAATTTTGCACGAGCAGCTACATAACCATCACGATCATTCTGGTCGTACTTAATAAGTATATGACTTGCTAAAACAGAATCAGGAAGATCCATTACTTCAGAAAGTTTAGAAAGCTTATAAGTTTGATTTTCAAAGTATGGTCCGTAAACGTAACCAACTTCCTGCGCAAACATTACTGTATCTAATCTTGTTGGTAATTCTCCAGCTTTGTAGAATTTCTCATCTAAAGGAGCATCGCTATTCATGCTTACAAACTGAGCATCTTTATCAGTTGCTATAAAATCAGCAGCCATATCATTAATCCACTTCTGTGCATCAAGGTTGTCTTCCTGCGAAGCAACAACATCAAAAGCAACATAATCCAGGTCTCTTTCAGCTTCCTGCTTGTATTCGTGCTTATGCTCATTATAATAGCTTTGCAATTCTGAATCGCTCACGCTTACAGTACTATCAGCTACATCAGCATATTTCTTAACTAAGAAGCTAAAGTTTACTTCAGGTGATTTTTCATTCATCACCATTTCTGCCTGATTCTTTGTTACGTAAACTGCTTTGTTTACCAGATTGTTGAACTTTGATAATTTCTTTTTAGAAATTACTTCTTTCTCAATGTATAACCAGAATGGCTTCTGATCCTTGTACTGTCCGTCTAGTCCAGCTACAAAACCGCGAATACCATCTCTATTAACTTCACCTGTGTTAGGATCTCCAAAAACCTGAGCAATGATCGGGTGAATGTTATCTCCTTGAACCATATCTTGTAATTCCGCGTCAGAAATTTCCATTCCAAGCGCTTCGTACTCTTGTACCATTACAGCTTCCTGAATAAAATCATTCCAGGTTTGCTCTCTTAGACTTTCAGAAGTTTGCTCGTCTATTTTACCGCGGTTCATTTCGTATACCCTAAAAACCTCGTCTAGTCGCTCTTGATATGATTGAACGGAAAGTGGAGTTCCATCAACATCTGCTATATCGAAAGATGATCCAGAGAACATCGTTTTGTTGCCTGTTAAGATATCTCCTAAAACAAATGCCATCAACGCTACACCAATAACTACTACCAATAATCCAGCCTTGCTTCTAATCTTTTCTAATGTTGCCATGAATAAATTGCTATTATTTATAAAGTAAAAATTTTCAAGCCACGAATATATAAAAATTATGGATACTACAATCACTAATTATCAGCTATGTACAAGGTTTTTTAACAAACTGTAAAACGGCTTATATTTCTGAAATATTGGCATTTACAAGACATTGTAAATCTCTGCACAAAATAACGTTACTTATAATTGTTTAATATTCACAAGTTCGATTCTTGTTTGGCTTACTTTCAAAATTTTAATGACAAAAGAATCGAACTTTACAATTTGATTTTGATTGGGAATACTTTGATAATTTGAGAAAATATATCCGGCCACAGTATTGTAATCTTCACTCTCCGGAATATTGATTTTATATTTCTCGTTTATATAGTTTATCTCAAGCCGACCGGAGAACACAAATTCATCTTCACTTATTTGTTTTTCTGATAACTGAATAACATCATGCTCGTCTTCAATTTCACCAAAAATCTCCTCGATAATGTCCTCGATGGTTACCATTCCTGAAGTGCCGCCAAACTCATCTACCACTACAGCAATGTTTTTAGATTCCTTCATAAATACCTCGAGCATTTTGTTGGCCGCCATAGATTCAGGAACAATTGGGAGCTGTGCTAATTTTGATTTTATGGTCTTCGGATTTTTAAAAAGCTCGGAACTATTTATGTATCCAATTATGTGATCAATGGTATCTTTATAGATAAGAATCCGGGACAGTCCAACCTCAATAAACTTTTCTTTCAGATGCTCAATGGTATCATTAATATCCAAGGCAACAATTTCCGTTCTTGGTATCATACAATCCCGTAATTTTACATCAGAGAACTCCAATGCATTCTGAAAAATCTGAATCTCCTTGTCTACTGCTTGTTCCTTTTTATTGTCATCCTGTACTTCATTTACCAAATTATCCAAATCGACCTTACCGAAAACAACTGCAGGCCGTTGCCTATGCAAGTTGACATTTAGCACCCCTCTAAGGAAATTATTTGAGAGCCAAATGGAGAACTTTGCAATTGGATATAACAGAATATAGAAGACCAGCACCGGGATTGCAAAAATGCTTAAAACAAAATTGGGATTGATCCGAAATAATGTTTTGGGGATAAATTCTGCGGTAATCAGGATCAATGCCGTTGAAATAATTGTTTGAATAACCAATATCCAACCTTCCGAATAAATACCTATACTTTCGATACTCGGTTCAAGAAGTATGGCCATAAAAATACCATAAACCACAAGGGCAATATTATTCCCAACCAACATTGTGGCAATGTACTGTACTGGGTTTCTAGTAAAAATATTGATAATGGTAGATGGGAAGTTGCCTTTTTTACGGTCTACCTCGATACGTAGTTTGTTGGAGGTAACAAAAGCAATTTCCATTCCTGAGAAGAATGCAGAAAATATAACTGTTACCAAAATGACAACTATTTCCATTAGTTAAAACTACTCGTTGTTTAAATTAAGCACCCCGGTTGGTTTATGAATTGTATAATTGGTAAAGTTTTGATCAGCTTCAAATCCTTCGCCATATAATATCTCATCCTTTGTTGTAATTTTTACAAATTTATCGGAATGAATCAATTCTTTTTTCCGCTCCCAAATTAACAATTCTGTATTAATAATATCTCCATCTTTATTCACAACTACCACATCTTCCTCTGCTTCCCAAATATCGGGCACTTCGTAAAAGATGGCATAGTTAGATTTAAGACTTGATTCTATTTCCTGATTGACTGTATAGAAAAGCACCTTAATACCTTCTGGAAATTCTATATATGGTTCATCCTCATTCATGAAACGATTAAGTACCGGAGCAAAGATCTTCATCTTTACCTTGGCCGAATCGCTGTATAGAATTTCAATATTCTTTGCACTTTGATTTGGAAAGTTCTTGATATCGGCAAGAGAATTAATCTGCTTGATGTCACTCTTGCAAGAAAAAAACATTGCAGTCACGATAAAAATCATGACTGCAATACTACTTTTATATCTAATGTTTTTAACTGTTGTTATCATTTATAATAACGTGCTGTCGTAGTTTCATTAATCCAACAACCTACTTTATAAGTATTACCTTCGCTCACACCATAAAAGAACCCATTCTCTTTTCCAGGTAAGTGCTCTTTCCAAATATTAATTGCCTTATCTGCATCATCTTTTAAAGAGCTATCAACAGCTTTTGCTTTTTTATACTTGTCAATTGCAGCCCAGTATACGGCACGTTGCTGGAATTCATCTTCGCCACAATTCTTTGCAGAAGAAGCATAAATATTACCAATTAACATATATGGTTTACCGCTTGCAGGGTCAGCCTTTAACGCACTGTATGCATATTGTCTTGCAAGTTCAGAATTCCCAAGCTGGCTATAGGTTATCAATCCTAACTCATAGTAATAATTCGCCTTTACAATTCCTACTTCTTCCTTTTCAATAGCCTCAAGATAATATTTAGATGATTCTTGAAAGTCATTTCTTTTAAGAGCAAGTTTAGCAATATTGTAGGCGGCTTCTGAAGAAGGCTCTAATTTATACAGTTGCTTTGCAGCATCAAAGAATAAATTTTCGTCGGTACAATCAGATTTTCTTAAAAGCTTAGTGATCTTCTTTAGCAATTCTATATCACCAGGTGCCTCGTTAAATTTTGGAGTAAAATAACTTACCAACTCGGCACAGCCGGCTGCTCCCGAGTCCATAAAATGATTCTCAACGGATTGTATAGCAGTTTGCGTCTTTTCTGACTTTTTATCATTACCCTTGCTAACATAATATTGATACCTTCCGTCCAAAGCTTCCATAATTGCAGCAAAGTCTTCGAGTACATCAGAAGCACCAATAACACCACTTTTAAATAAGTACACACATGATTGCATGTAAGTTATCGCAACAGCGTCCTCAACCTTTTTACCAGAGTTTGTAAGGGAATACTTTAAAAGACCGTAAGCTTTCTCTACTTCTGAAGGTTTAAATTTCAACAGGTCAACTCCCATTCTACCTTTAACAAAAGCCTCTTTAGCAAAGTACTGAATGCGTTGTTCGTAAACCATCATTAAAGTATCGAGGTATAAATCCTTAATAGCCTCATCTTTATTCTTCTGGATGTTGTAAGTCATAATCTTAACACCATCAATGTATATATTTTTTGTGGCCTGCGGACAATTATCAATGCACCATCTCCATGGGCCCATTGCTCCTGCATAATCCTTAACATTCAATGATTCTTTGTACAAGGAGAGATTCCTTTTACACAGATCCGGATTTTCGCCGTATTTATCTGCTGTTTGAGCAACAAGTCCCGGAGCCATTATTATAAGCCCAAGGATAAATACACTTAAATTTGCTAATCTTCTTAATTTCATAATTCTTCACTCTTTATTTAGTCAAACTTTCGCTGGACAAACCAAATATCGTGCAAAGATAAGCTTAAACCGATTAATGCATAATTTTCTTCTATTAAATTGAAAGATGTTGTGCCCCTTTTTCCAAGCTCAAAACTAACATTTATAACAGATTTGGTTCGTTTCAGCGGTAATCCTAGCCCAAAACTTATGCCAAAATCTTTAACCTGCTCTCCATTCAAATTAATATAGGTGGTAGAATAATGACCACCAAGTCTGTAACGTGTTCTGGCAAGAAAGCTTGTAATGTTTCGTGGATTGGGAATGTATTCTGCTCCCAGTGAGAAACGATTCGTATTTGCCAACGAATCCTGCTGTCCAAGTATTATCGCATTCGACCAATTTTGTGTTTCAAAATCACCTGCGATTAGCCAATTATCATTCTTAAAGCTAAAACCGACACCAAATCTTGAAGGTAATTCAATGTTTCCTTTTTCATTGTCGATATTAACAGCCGTATCTAATAAACCGTATAAGTTTTGCTTTTCAATATATGTATTAGAAAAAGCCTTCACTTTGCTAGTGGTGGCTAAAACAGCACCCAATGTGAGCTCATACTTATCAGAAAGTTTAGGATGTATCTGCAAACCAAGATCATAAACAAAGTCGCTTACAATAATCTTATCACTGTATTTTGTCGAGAAGTATTCACTGTCGCTTGTACCATCATCTTCAACATAATTTATAACTCTGGTATGGTCAATTGTTCCGAAAAGATATTTAGCATTTATGCCAAGCGAAACAACATCCTTAATTTTGAATCCGTTGCTAATAAGCACCTGACTCAAACCACCAGATCCACTATAATAAGTTTCAAACAACTGAGATTCGCCATAGGAATCGGTAAAAGAAGAAGAAGTTTGAATATCGTAACCAACATTACTAAATGGTAATAATGCAAAACCGGCCGCCCACCATTCTTTAATAGGAAACCCCGCAGCTAAATAACTAACATTGCCGCCAGTTTTTGATTGTGTCATATTCGCTGAGCTTCGCTCTATGTAACTTCCGTGCATACCAAATTCGAAATTAAACGAAAGCGTATCGAAATTAGTAAACGATGCACAGTTATTAAAATTCAAATGTGATGGAGAACGTAAACCTATATAGCTGCCACCCAAAGCCTGAAACTGACCGAAGGTATTTGATGAAAGATCTCCTAGTCCGTATCTGGAATATGGAGAGCTTGTATTATTCTGAGCAAAATTATCAGCTATGGAAAACAAGATAATAGTTGCTATTAGTAGTGCCCTTTTAATAATATTCATTCGATTATTTCTGTAATTTACTGTTTTGTAAAATGATATTTAAACCAACGAGAATTAAATTTTCGTGTACAAATATGGGGGATTTTAAATTCCCGACAAAGTAGCTGCTGTCTCCACCAGTTAAAACTGTCTTTAATTTTGAGAATTTCTGGCTCATTTTATTCATATATCCTTCAATCTCATATTGCACTCCATTCATCACACCAGATAAAATTGCCTGATCTGTTGATTGTCCCATATCAACAAAGTCTCTGCTGGGCCTTACGAGCGGAAGCTTATCCGTGTAATGATTAAGCGCTTTAAAACGGGTATTAACGCCTGGAGAAATATTACCTCCAAGATACTCGCCACTTTTATTAATAATATCGTACGTCACTGCAGTTCCTAAATCAATGACCAGAACGTCGCAATCTTTATAAATATTGCTTGCTGCAACAACACCGGCCAAGCGATCTTTGCCCAGTGTTTTAGGTGTGTTATATTTAACCTTAACCGGAAGTTTGGTATTAGCATCAAAAACTACACAATAAGCTATTTGTTCGTGCAAATAGTCATTTACAGACTGCCTAAAATCGCCAACCGGAGAAACAATGCATGAGTCTATCAATGGAAACTTTAATAGCAGTTCATCAATAAACTCTGGTGTTAATTCAGCAAGCTGCTCAACATGAACTTCAGTTTCATTATTAAAAACTGCGATTTTCGTTTTGGTGTTTCCTATGTCAATGATAAAATTCATTGTCGCAAAAATAAGGAGACTTTGGACATGTTATCGAAGTTCGCCGCTTTTTTAAACAACTTTAATCAAATCAGTTAATAATTGCGATGAAACACCTCCGCTAATAGAGAATTGCATAAATTATTTATTAAGATAAATTTTATGGAAACCCAGAGAAGATAATTGCGTACAAATCGTCAGAACAATTATGAACATTCCAAGACTAAATATTCTAATAGTTGAAGACGACCGGCTAATAGCCTCGGTTATCAAGCTTCAAGTAAAGAAACTAGGCCATAAATCCGTTGGGGTTGTTAGCTCTGGTGAAGATGCAATTGAAGAGTCAATAAGCAAAAAACCTGATGTAGTTTTAATGGATATTAATCTTGATGGTCCATTAAATGGGATTGAAGCAGCTGATATAATTAATAAAAAAATAAATACCCGAGTAATCTTTATATCTGGTGAAGATGAAAGCCGACTGTTAAAAATCTATAAAAATTTAACTCCAAATAACTACTTGGCTAAGCCCATAACCAGCGAGCCACTAGCGCGCAACATTTCCTTTGCAATTCAAAAGTCATAATACACACAACCATCTGTTCTTTTTTTAAGTCTAGCTATTGTTCTTAGCTACATATAAATTATTTTTGAACATAACTTTCAATATCATAGAAATGAAAAAGACATTTGTTACAGCAATAGTTTTGCTTTCGATAATCTTAACAGGATTAGGCCAAAACGGTAAAATAATTGACAAAAGAGAATTTAAAGCTACCAACAAGCTTATAAAAGAATTGAATGAAGAGTTTGATGGTGCTAACTACGAAGACACTTTTGCGATGGCAAAAATGCACGAGCTCATATATGAGAGCAATGGCTACCAGGTTAAAGGCTACATGGTAACCCCAGCAAAATCGGGTAAATATCCTTGTATTATTTATAACCGAGACGGGCATACCGACAATGGTTTATTAAATGAAATGTTTGTCATGCAAGAATTACACAAAATGGCCCGATGGGGCTATGTAGTTATTGCCAGCCAATACAGAGGACATGCTGGTGGAGAGGGTAAAGATGAGTATGGCGGTGATGATGTAAACGATGTGCTCAACTTGATTCCTCTACTTGGTGATGTAAAAAGAGCTGACACCACCAGAATTGGAATGTACGGTATAACAAGAGGTGCTATGATGACATTTATTGCGCTAAAGCATACTGACAAAATCGATGCAGCAATTAGCCAATCAGGAATTGGCAACTTATTCTTTTACGCAGCAGAACATCACGAAGATGGCATGAACGATGTTCTTACAAAATGTATTTCGGAGTTTGCCATTGACAAATTATCGCCAATTAAGAAACGCTCATTGGTGTATTGGGCCGACGACTTAAATAAGACAACGCCAATACTGTTGCTTCATGGTACATCGGATAAGGAAGTACACCCCACTGAAGCCTTTGAAATAAGTAAACAATTATTCAGATACCTGCATCCATTCAGACTATTAATGTTCGAAGGAGGAACGCAAACATTAAGCGAGCATCAAACAGAAAAAGATGCCGCCGTTAAAAAATGGATGAACGATTATGTTAGAGACGGAAAACAATTTCCGGAGGTTGTAAATCTGGAACGACGCCCAAAACCAAAGAAATAATACCAAAAGCAAAAAGATCCTTCGTTACCGAAGGATCTTTTTTTAACACTTAATCTTGAAAACTTACTTATATATCTGACCCGTCATATTTTACTTTACGAATAATGTTATTATTCAATGGCGCTCGACCTCTCGCTAATTCTACAGAATTTGAACGCTTACTTTTATGCTTTAAATACGTTCGATTTACAGAACTGCTTGTCACTACATTTACTTTATTTTGCGGCTTTGCCTGCTCCGTTTGGTCTAATTCTGTCTTCTTTAAAACCTCATCTGAAACACCAAAACCGGCTTTCACATAGCTCACCTTTACCTTCTCGTTTCCAGCTCCCACCGTTTTATTCTCAAAACGATATTGAGCCGCTAGCTGAAAACTAAATACTGTGAATACTGTAATTAAAACGTACTTCATGTTTGTTACTTTTAAACACTGCAAAACTAATATTCAATAGCAAACAAGTTATGAATAGTTGATTAACGTACTGATATATTACACCAAACGAAAGATTTACTTGATTGAAGCTTTTTTGAAGGATGCAAATCCATACGCAAGAATATGTACATTTTCAGAACAGAATGTTTAAATTTAGAAATCTGTTTAGAAGTCTACCTGACAGATGTTCAGATAAAATAAGTGGTTAGATATTTGACTAGTACTTGTAAACAACAATATGAAAACTGAAGAAAAGAGGTTTGTTTATAGCATAATATTTCCTGCACTATTTTTAATAATCATTTGGATCCTCGAACTCTTCGAACAGTCGCTTGGCACTTCCTATAGTTTCCTTGGCGTATTCCCCAGAACCATTGAAGGTTTGCCAGGAATCATTACTATGCCGTTTGTTCATGGTGATGTTGATCATATCCTGTCAAATTCATTTCCTGTTTTTATTTTAGCCACAGGCATTATTTATTTGTATCGCGACCTTGGTTATCGTTCGATTATATTTATGTGGTTAATTACTGGAATAATTACATGGCTTATCGGCCGACCTTCATACCACATTGGTGCCAGCGGTTTAATTTATGCATTTGCCGCCTTCCTGTTTTTTGGCGGTTTGTTGCGAAAAGACAATACCATGTTGGCCATATCAATGATTGTTGCCTTTCTTTATGGTTCCCTTGTATGGGGCTTACTTCCTGTTCAGGAAGGTGTCTCATTTGAAGGTCATTTGGCCGGTGCTATCTCCGGATTAACAATGGCCATCATCTATCGCAAAAAAGGACCGCAACGTAAAAAGTACGACTGGGAAATTGAAGAGGAGTTATTGGAAAAAGCACAACAGGAAATTCCTCTTGACTATACATTTCCAATAGAATCGACAGAAAACGAAATGCAAATCCGTTATCAATACAAATCTAAAGACGAACAAGAATAGACAAGTATTGATTCAGCTGGCACATGCTTATTTCTCGTAAAAAGTTATTGGCTGGATTCCTAAATGTTAGTGGCGTATTTACAATGATTTTAGTAAATTTGGGATAAGCCTATTTATTGCGAAAATGCATAACTATTTAGCAACTATATAAACATGAGCGATCGTTTCAAATACAACTATAATAAAGAGTCGGGGATTCTATTCAAGTATTATTTTGGACAGATAACAATTAATGACATTGAATCATCCTGGGAATATGCTTTCAAGAATAACCTAATCCCCGAAGGCACCAAAGCATTCATATTGGATTATCGTAATGCCACGTTCAACTTTAAAACTTCCGAGCATGGCAAAATAGCAGCCTTTTACAGAAAAAACATTCATATCTTCGATGGTGCAAAAATTGCCATTATAACCGACTCCATAAAAGATATTGTCATTCCGAGCTTGGTTCAGACTAAAGACGATGGTTATTTCTCAAGACCTTTCACTACCCAGAAAGCTGCAATTGGATGGGTAAGCAGCTAGCAAAACTATTGCAGTTGAATTCCTTAACTGTATGATTTATTTGTCAGATAGTTTGTAACATAATCAGTAGCTCCTTCATCCAAACTTGCAAAAGAAGCATCATATCCAATTGAACGAAGTTTGCTCATATCTGCCTCCGTAAAATATTGATATTTATCGCGAATGTCTTCTGGCGTATCAATAAAGGAAATATCCTCCTTTACATTCATTGCCTTAAAGGTGCTCTTAACTAATTGAAGAAAGGACTCCGCCTTGCCTGTTCCTAAGTTGTAAATTCCAGAATCTTTCCTGTGATTCATTAAGAAATGAATTACATCAGCCACATCCTTTACATATACAAAATCGCGCAGTTGCATGCCATCTTCAAAGTTCGGATTGTGCGATTTGAACAATTGCATTTTACCGGTTTCTTTTATTTTATTAAAGGCATGCATGATAACCGAAGCCATTCTGCCTTTATGATATTCATTCGGACCGTATACATTAAAGAATTTCAAGCCTGCCCAAAAGTAAGGCTGCTCCTGCTGAGTTAATGCCCATTTATCAAAATCATTTTTCGATTCGCCATAAGGATTAAGCGGCTTTAGCTTTGCAACCATATCATGGTCGTCTTTATATCCATGCTCGCCTAAACCATAGGTTGCAGCTGATGAAGCATAAATTAACGGAAGTCCATATTGTACACAAGCCTTCCAAACATCTTTGGTATAATTCAGATTTAACTGATTAAATATGGCCGTATCAAATTCAGCTGTATCGGTTCTTGCTCCAATATGAATAATGAATTGCACATACTTTTCATTGGCTAACAACCACTCAAAAAACTCATTCCGATCGACCTTAGACTTATACGTCTTGCCTACTAAGTTTCTATTCTTATCCTCACGCGAGAAATCATCAACAACAATAATGTCTTTAAAATTCTCAGCGTTTAGCTTTGCAACAATGTTGCTTCCAATAAATCCGGCGGCTCCAGTTACTACAATCATTAATTCAATTTTCTGTAAACTTTTATGCTGCAAAGTTGCTTATAATATCGAAATATAAAAATTGTACAATAGCGAATATTTTCGCTACTTTTAACATTCAATTCCGAATCAATAAACTATGATTTACTTAACCAGAAAAGAAAGATTTAACGCAGCTCATCGACTTTTTCGTGATGACTGGGATGATGATAAGAACCTTGAGATTTACGGTAAATGTTCGAACCCGAACTGGCACGGCCATAATTACAAACTTTTTGTTACCGTTAAAGGTGAAGTTAATCCTGATATTGGTTTTGTTGTAAATTTGAAAACTTTAAGCACGATAATAAGAGAACATATTATTGATAAGCTTGACCATAAGAATCTGAATATTGAGGTGGATTTTTTGGAAGGGATGATTTTATCTACAGAAAACCTTGCCATAGGAATTTGGGACGTGCTTGTGGATAAAATAAAGGCATTGGGTTGCGAACTGCACTCAATAAAAATTGAGGAAACAGAAAATAATTTTGTAGAATATTTTGGAAATTAAGTTATGGAAACCAGCAATAATAACGGAGATAAAGGTTATTCCAAGATTGAACGGTGGAACGACGAAACAACAGAAAAATTAAGTGGCCATTATAAAGAAATTCTTCGATTAATTGGAGAAGATCCTGATCGTGAGGGACTGCATCTTACACCACAGCGTGTTGCCAAAGCCATGCAATTTTTAACACAAGGCTATAATATGGATCCTAAGGAGATTCTGTTATCGGCTAAATTTAAGGAAGACTACCGTGAAATGGTGATTGTAAAAGACATAGAAATTTACTCGATGTGCGAGCACCACATGTTACCCTTTATAGGTAAAGCACATGTGGCATATATACCGAACGGTTACATTACCGGATTAAGCAAAATTGCCCGAATAGTTGAAGCTTATGCCAGACGTCTTCAAATCCAGGAGCGCCTAACAACACAAATAAAAAATGCCATAAACGAAACACTCAATCCGCTGGGCGTTGCCGTGGTTATTGAAGCGCACCACCTATGCATGCAAATGCGAGGTGTGCAAAAACAACACTCCGTAACAACCACTTCAGATTTTGTTGGAGCCTTTGAGAATGAAAAAACACGAGCTGAGTTTGTACACCTGATTGGTAGTAAACTGCATTAACTCATAAAGGTCTCTCGTTTTTTTTAATACTTTTGCGCCGAATTTTTAATAGCAATAAATATGAAAGCTTATGTATTTCCCGGTCAGGGAGCTCAATTTGTAGGAATGGGTAAAGATTTGTACGACAACTCTGAACTCGCCAAAGAAATGTTTGAGAAAGCAAATGAGATCCTAGGTTTCAGGATTACCGATTTAATGTTTGAAGGAACCGATGAAGACTTGCGTCAGACAAAGGTTACTCAACCTGCTATCTTTTTGCATTCTGTTATTCTTGCCAAAACATTGGGTGATGATTTTAAGCCAGAGATGGTTGCCGGTCACTCCTTAGGAGAATTCTCATCATTGGTTGCCAATGGAGCCTTATCTTTTGAAGACGGATTGGTACTTGTATCAAAAAGAGCAATGGCTATGCAAAAAGCCTGCGAACTAGAACCATCAACAATGGCAGCTATTCTAAAAGCAGAAGACAGCTTAGTAGAAGAGGTATGCAACTCTATTGATGATATAGTTGTTCCTGCTAATTTCAATAGTCCAGGTCAGGTTGTTATTTCCGGTTCATTCTCAGGAATCGAAAAAGCTTCTGCGCTATTGGCAGAAAAAAAAGCACGTGTTATTCCTTTAAAAGTTGGTGGCGCCTTTCATTCCCCATTAATGGATCCGGCAAAAGTTGAACTTTCTGAAGCAATTAATACTACAAATTTTGCTGTACCTACTTGCCCGGTATTCCAGAATGTAACCGGTAAACCTTCAACAAACCCTGAAGAAATTAAGGAAAACCTTATAGCACAGCTAACAGCTCCTGTTCGCTGGACACAAACCGTAAAGAACATGATTGCTGATGGTGCAAGTTCATTTACAGAAGTTGGTCCTGGAAACGTTCTTCAAGGATTGGTTAAAAAAGTTGACCGCAAAATGCCAACTGAAAGCGCAGCATTAGCATAAATAATATTCTTGCCATTTCCGTTATAACGGAAATGGCAAACTTTTCCTTAAGCTTAACCCCAAAGCTAAACCCTTTACAGATATGATTGAATATGGTTTTAAAGCCTTTGCTGCCTTTTTCTCTATTATTAACCCATTAGGCATCATGCCAGTTTTCATTTCGATGACAACTGCATTAACATTTAAGCAACGCCGCGCAGTTGCAACAAAAGCAACAATGCTTGCATTTGTGCTGCTTATCGTGTTTGCCATGGCCGGACAACTTGTATTCAATTTCTTCTCAATTACTGTTGACAGTTTGCGCATGGTTGGAGGCATCATCTTTTTTATGATGGGCTATGAAATGCTTCAGGCAAGACTTTCAAGAGTAAAAATTAGTAAAGAAGAAGAGAATTCATACATCGAAGACATCTCAATAACTCCACTTGCCATTCCTATGATTTGCGGTCCTGGTGCCATTACAAACTCTATTATCTTTTGGGAAGATGCGGGATCACCAACAGAGAAATCGGTACTCATCGGAATCATCTTTATAATTATCCTAATTACCTGGGTTGTTCTTGTTGGTGCTGGCAAGATTATGAATTTCATTGGAGAAACCGGAAACAAAATCATGCTTCGATTAATGGGACTTATTGTAATGGTAATTGCAGTTGAGTTCTTTTTTGCCGGATTAAAGCCAATTCTTCAAGGTATCATTGGCAATTAACAAAGCAGCTTCAATACTTTCTTCAATAAAACAAAGTTTTATTTAGAGCTTGTTCTGCTATTTGATAGCAACTTGCTTTTAAAATTCTTACTATCTTTATTGAAAAATTGCCCTCATGCCACAAAACAAGTCCATTCAAAAATTCATTTTTCATAGTCCTAGATTGTTGGCTGTATTGTTTGCCATCTTTCTAATATTTCAGGCTTCAATGGTATTTAACGAAAGTATGCTCAGCTTTTGGGAGCAGCTCATTAAATTTATCGTAAAATTATTATTGCCAATAATAGTAATTGCCTCATTAGTGGTGGCATGGAGAAAGAACCATTTAGGCGGAATGATTTTCATTACCTTGGGCATTGGCTTTGTGCTTGTTGGCTGGAACAGCTTTACCATGGCCCGTCTGTTTTTTGCCGGAGGTATCATGACCTTTATTGGAGTGCTCTTTCTTCTGAATAAAACAGATTCAAAGCCTCAGCAAACGAAGAATACGGAGGAACAGAAAATTCCTGAAGAAGAATAATTATTGAACGAATATAATGCAAATCAGAAAAGCGCAACTTGAATAATACAAGTTGCGCTTTTCTTTATTTATGAACTATGAATTACTAAGATAGTAGTTCTTTCACTTTTGTTGAAATAGTTTTACCATCGGCTTTTCCTGCCAGCTGTTTAGATGCGAGCCCCATTACTCTACCCATCTCCTTTGGCGAACTTGCACCAACTGATGCAATAATCTCCTTTAGTATAGCCACAACCTCTTCGTCACTTAACTGTGCTGGTAGGTATTTAGTAATTAAGTTAGCTTCAAAATCCTCTTGCTTAAACATATCGTCCCGGCCCTGAGTTTTATAAATCTCAGCAGCATCTCTGCGTTGTTTAACCAGCTTTTGTAACATTTTAATCTCATCAGCTTCAGTCAATTCGCTTGATCCGGCTTCTGTGTTTGCCAAAAGGATTGCAGATTTAACCGCACGAATTGCTTGCAAAGACTCTTTATCTTTAGCTTTCATTGCCGTTTTAAGGTCGGCATTTATTTTATCAATTAGTTTCATCTGTTTTTATTTATGTGTTTCACTTTAATCTACCTTATCATGTAAAAATGAATTCCTTCTGAGCACCGGGTTTTGATGTTCATCCTCGCTTAACGAATATCGTGATGCATTAGGATTAGAATCCGGCTCTTCTGTCTCAAGATTCAAGCCTTTCCTTTTATAGGCAGGAACGTCTTCCAATTCATCGAGTTTATCGGAATAATTAACAACCTGCTGAGCACCCTGAACCTTAAGATTTGTTAATGCCGGATTACTTGAAGTATCTACAACTGCAGGCTCCTGACGTTGTCTTGAGTTCGCCTGATCAAAGTTTAGCGATTGCTGTTTAACCGGATCCGGCTTATTCACAGGTTCAACAGGATTCATTCGAGGTGCTGTCTTCTGCCCGTCTAGTTGATATACCTCCGTATTGGTTTCCTTCTTCACATAAAGCTCTGGAATAATATCAGCATTAAAACCAGTAGCAATTACTGTTACGCTGATAAAATCATCTAATGATTCATCGGTACCATTTCCCCAGATAATGTTAGCATTTAGTCCAGCACATTCCTGTACAAAGTCGTTGATACGCCCAATCTCACTCATGGTAACTTCTTCGCTACCACTCGTAATATTAAGTAGAATATTTCGTGCTCCGTTGATGTTATTGTTATTTAACAATGGCGATGTTAATGCTTCGCGGATAGCTTCCATGGCACGGTTTTCACCTTTAGCTATGGCCGATCCCATAATCGCAACACCGCTTTCGCGCATTACGGTTTGAACATCGGCAAAGTCGACGTTTACATAGCCATGAACTGTAATAATCTCGGCAATTCCCTTAGCAGCTGTGGTAAGCACATCATCGGCCTTGGAGAAAGCTTCAGAGATGGTTAAATCACCATGAATCTCGCGTAGCTTTTCATTACTAATTACCAACAAGGAATCCACATGTTCGCTCAATTCCTTAATACCTTCGGTAGCTTGATTCAATCGTCGCTGGCCTTCAAATCTAAAAGGGATAGTAACAATTCCGACCGTAAGTACGCCAAGATCGCGAGCCGTTTTAGCAATAACCGGAGCAGCACCTGTTCCTGTTCCACCACCCATTCCGGCTGTTACAAATGCCATTTTGGTATCATGAGATAACATGTCTTCAATCTCAAGCATGTTTTCAATTGCAGACTGCTTACCTTGCTCTGGCTTATTTCCGGCACCCCGTCCTTCGGTTAGGGCTGCACCCAGTTGTACCTTGTTTGGTACCGGACTTTCGATTAGCGCTTGTGCATCGGTATTACAAATAACAAATTCTACATCTTTAATTCCCTGCTTAAACATGTGGTTTACAGCGTTGCTGCCACCACCTCCAACGCCAATAACTTTAATTATCGATGGATTTTGATTTATACTTTCACTCATGATATATCAATTTTAGAGGATCGTAAGACCCTGTAATTCTGATTATTTTATTTCTTCATTAAAAAGGTTGTCTAAGGTGGTTTGTATCCATCCACCTACTGAACCTGTTTTCTTTATCTTCTTTTTTCGTTGCACTGGTTTCTGAACCTGCTGAGTTCTTGCCTCAGCCGTTTTTGAGGAAACTACAGGCTGAACAACTTTTTTTGGTTCTACATTGTCGAACAAAACAAAGTTGTCATTTCTCACCACTGGTTTTCTGACGAATTCCTGCTCATCGGCATGATTATATCCCAATCCTCCATCGTCCTTTAAGGTAACAACCTCAACCTCTTTACGAGTTGATGTACTCGCAACATTTGAAGATACAGGAGCACTAATATGCATTTGATGTTGCGAATTGCTTATGGTTCTTACCTGCGGTTTATCGTCCAACTTAACCACTTCCTTCTCGTCAATCTTCTGCTGAATAGCAAACTCCTCGTGAATGTCTTTCTTCTCGAACCCGGTTGCAATTACAACAATCCTTATTTTATTTTCCAGCGATTCATCAATTCCATTACCCCAAATAATCTGCACATCGTTTTGAACCTGGGATTGTACATAGTCTGTGATATCTCCCAGCTCATCTAGTCTAAACTCTTCGGTACCAGAAGTAACATTCAACAATATATTCCTGGCTCCTTTTATCTCGTTGCTGTTGAGTAATGGGGAATTAAGAGCTTTCTTAATCGCATGTAAGCTGCGATTATCGCCAGCTGCAGTTGCCGCTCCAAGAATGGCAACCCCACTGCCTTTCATAACTGTATTCACATCAGCAAAGTCAACATTTACATGCCCATGTACGGTGATTATCTCGGCAATACCTTTGGCGGCAATTGCTAAAACGCTATCAGCTTTTGAGAAAGCATCAGAGATTTTAAGATCGCCATGAATCTTACGCAGTTTCTCATTATTAACTACCAATAATGAATCAACATGCTTTTCCATTTCCTCCACACCGTTTACTGCCTGACTAAATCTGGTTTTACCTTCGAACTGAAATGGAATGGTAATAATACCAACCGTAAGAATGCCCAGCTCCTTTGCAATCTGCGCGATTACAGGAGCAGCACCGGTACCAGTGCCTCCGCCCATTCCGGCAGTAATGAACAACATTTTGGTATCTTTCTCCAGGATAGTTTTTATCGCTTCGCGACTTTCTTCGGCGGCCTTTTTTCCGACCTCCGGATTGTTGCCGGCCCCACGACCCTCCGTTAACTGCGTACCAATTTCTATCTTTCGCTCAACCGGACTTTTATCCATTGCCTGAGCATCGGTATTACAGATTAAAAACTCCACATCTACGATACCTTCTTCGTACATGTAATTAACAGCGTTACTTCCACCGCCGCCTACCCCAAGCACTTTAATGATTGGGCTTGTTGTTGGACTGGTTTGTACATTGTTCATTTGTTCCGACATGGTATGTTGTTTTCAGATTATTTTATCGTTTCATCAAAGAAATTTATCAATCGCTGATGGATGCCTTTCTTTTTGCCATTAGCTTCAGGCACCTGTGTTTTCTTTGGTTCTGGTTTCTCTACATCAAGAAGCTGCTCTTCAGGCTCAGGCGCATCTGTCACCTCTGGTGTTTTAACGGGCTCGAGCTTTTGCTTGCCCTGCCAATATGTTTTAAGAAAATCGGCATTAAAGCCAGTGGCAATAATAGTAACTTTAATTGCCTCGCCCAGACTCTCATCCCGAGCTACTCCAATAATGAACTGCTTACTTTCTCTACCCGAAATTTCTTGAATATGTTGACAAATAGCATCATGTTCACGCACCAATATTTCTTTGGTACCTGATATAATATTTACAAGTATGTTCCTTGCTCCTGTTATGTCGCTGTTGTTTAATAATGGCGAATTAATAGCATTCTGAACCGAGTCTAATGCGCGCTGTTCGCCAGTGCCCAGGCCTGCTCCCATTAATGCATAACCACTTTCACTCATTACCGTTTTTACATCATTAAAGTCGACATTCCACTGGCCATGAATACGAATGATTTCAACAATTGAACGAGCGGCTACAGCAAGTACTTCATCTGCCATTTTAAAAGCTTCTGAAAGTGGCAGATCAGAATAACTTACATTCAGTTTTTCATTATCGATAACTATTAATGCATCAACATTTTTATCTAATTCTTCAATTCCTGCTTTGGCAAATGTTTTTCTATCACCAATCTCGGTACTAAATGGTAGCGTAACAATGGCCACCGTGAGGATGCCCATTTCTTTTATTTGTTTGGCAATTACCGGAGCAGCACCAGTACCAGTACCACCACCCATCCCAGCTGTGATAAATACCATATCGGTCGTATCTTTCACTAAATCGGTAATCTGCTCCAAACTCTCGATGGCAGCCTTCTTGCCTATCTCAGGATTACTTCCGGCACCACGGCCACGTGTTAAAGTTTCACCCAACTGTATTTTACATGGAACCGGAGAATTGGTTAACGCTTGCGAATCAGTATTACACACAATAAATTGCACATCGCCAACACCTAAACCATACATGTGATTCACGGCATTGCAACCACCACCCCCAACACCAATAACTTTTAGTTCGGAGCTCGACTTTGGTACAAATGCAAAGTCCATTAATTCTTCAGGTAATGTAAAATCATCCATAGGCGCTATCTAATTTATTCGTCTAATATTTTTAAAAACTTGCGTTTAATATTGCTCATCAGGCCTTCCTGTACTTCTTCCTCAACAGGCTCCTCCGTTTGCTGTGGTTCTTCCTTAACCGGAGCTATTATCTGGCCGGCATTCGGATGGTCAAAACCTTTTAGCAACAATCCAATTGCAGTTGAATAGGTAGTATTGTTAAGTTCACTCATTGAATTCTCCGAAAGAATTGTTTCCGGGAAACCAAGACGCACATCGAAACCTGTTCTTAGGTTGACCAATTCAGACAGATGACTTAGCATGGCACCACCACCGGTAAGCACGATACCTGCCCCCAACTTATCGGCCACTCCAGAATTTTCAATCTCGTAATAAACTGCATCTATAATTTCTTCCATTCGGGCCTGAATGATGAATGCTAAATTTCTAAAGGAGATTTCTTTGGGTTTACGTCCACTGATGCCCGGTATGGAAACAATCTTATTTTCTTCAGTAAGTTCGCCCATGGCAGAGCCAAACTGTACCTTCAATTGTTCTGCCTGACGTTGCAGAATAGAGCATCCTTCTTTTATGTCGTTTGTAACAACGCTTCCTCCAAAAGGAATCACTGCTGTATGACGGATTATTCCATCATAAAAAACAGCCACATCTGTTGTACCACCACCTATATCAACCAATACAACACCAGCTTCTTTCTCGTCCTCCGTAAGCACAGCTTCCGCAGATGCAAGTGGTTCCAATACCAAATCAACAACATCTAGTCCAACCCGATTCACGCACTTTTCAATATTTCGAGCCGAAGCGATCTGGCCAATGACTATGTGATAATTTGCTTCCAGACGCTTACCTGAAATCCCTACAGGATTCTTTACGCCAGTTTCGTTATCTACAATGTAGCTTTGCGGTATTACGTGAATAATTTTCTCGCCTGCCTCAACGGGAATCTTAAACATATCAGCGTTTAAGCCATCTACATCATTTTGTGTTATTTCGTAATCTGCCGACTCAATGTATCTCGATCCTCTGTTCTTAACACTTTTAATATGCTGCCCGGCAATGCCCACAAAGGCACCGGTAAAATTCATATCTGCAGCCGCGAAGGCTTTACTTACGGCCGCCTTTATTGCCTTTGCAGTTTCTTCAATATTGATAACTACCCCTCTCTTAACTCCTGCACTTGGCGTCGAGCCAATGCCAACTATCTCTAGTTTGCCTTGCTTGTCCTTTCGTCCAACTATTGCCAGTGTTTTTGTAGTGCCAATATCAATGGCCGCCATGTATTCTACTTTCTGGTTCATCCTTTATCAATTATATTTTTGTACAAACAACCTGATTCTTATACTTTAAATTAATGGCTTTGTATTTTGTCCAGCCATACTTTTTAAAACCTTGCTCATAAAGTGCCTTAAGCATATTAAACTTTCGATCGTATTCGGAATAGTCTCCGAAATATATCACCTGGCTCCCTACGCGAGGTATCATTTTTAACTCTCCATTAGATTCTACATATATATGTTCAATTTGAGCTTTTAATAGTTCATCATCCAGGATATAGCTTGCTAATTCAAACAAATCAGCAATTTGCTGCGAGTGTTCCATTTGGTTACTAATTGTTTTCGGGATTTTAACATACCCGGTAACCACCAATACATGTGCTGTATAATTTCTAGATACCGGCATCATTTTACCATGTTGATCCAGGTAAACACTTACATTTTGATTATTGATGATTCTTAACACCGGCTTTCGCTGCTCAACCTCAATGCGAACCTTGCCACCAAAAGTTTTATAAGCATCTACTTTAGCAATAGTAGGATGAATAGCAACTACCGATTCCAATTCGGCAATATTAATGGCAGCCATCTCGGTACCCATCAAATTTATTTGTTCTTTCTTTAGTAGATTGAATATTTCTTTTTGAGTAACAAATGACTTTTCCTCATCAGATTCAATAATCACCTCAACATCCTTACATACCGCATTCTTCTCATCGCCAACTAAAGTTAGTGATACAATAAAGTACCCGATGATTAACACCCAGATACCCAAAATCCAATATGCCCTTTTAATTTTCATTGGCAGCTACTCTATATTTCTTCAATAACATTTCTTTAATTGGCGCCACAGTTTTATCAATGTCTCCTGCACCTAGCGTTAGAAGCACCTCTACATCGCTCTTCTCGAGTAATGCACAGAGCTCTTCTTTTGAACAGAGCGTTTTGTTTTTAAGACTTACATCATCATAAATTATTCTGGACGTAACACCCGGAATTGGCTCCTCTCTTGCCGGATAAATATCTAACAAGAACAGCTCATCGAGCAGGGAAAGGCTTTCGGCAAAATCACTTGCAAAGTCGCTGGTACGAGAAAACAAATGAGGCTGAAAGATTCCGGTAATTTTTTTATTCGGATAAAGCTCACGCACCGAATTCAATGTTGTACTTATTTCCTCCGGATGATGTGCGTAATCATCTATATAAGTTACAGCATCACTTTTAATCTGGTAATCGAATCGTCGTGCAACCCCTTTGAAGTTACGCAAGGCATTTTTAATCGTTTCATGATCAACGCCAATAATTGTAGCCATAGATAAAGCTGCAAGTGCATTTTCTACATTAATTCTGCCAGGCAATCCAAACTTCACATGTTCGATTTGAGTATAGTCAGACAATTTCGCATCAAAGCTAAACTCACCATCCTCAACCGTCACATTTAAAGCACGGTAATTAGCACTCTCGTTAATGGAATAGGTAAATACTTTTATATAATCCGGAACACGCACCAATCGGCGAACTTTCTCATTAATTAACAGAACGCCACCTCTTTTAATCAAAGTGATGAATTGCTCAAACGACTTTATTAAATTATTAAAGCTTCCGTAGATGTCCAGATGATCAGGATCAAGCGATGTGATGATTGCGTACCTTGGTGTTAATTGTAGAAATGATCGATCAAACTCATCAGCTTCCAGCACAACTAAATCGCTGGTGCTTGATGCAATAAAGTTATTTGCGAAATTTTTCGAAACACCGCCCAAAAAGGCGCTACATCCATCATTCCAATCATTAAGGATTGAAGCCAAAATTGTACTAACCGATGTTTTTCCGTGTGTACCTGCAACCGCTACTCCCTGCTTAGGATTAGCAATGGTACCAAGCACTGCAGCACGCTTTTGAATTACAAACTCATTTGAAATGAAATAGCTAAGTTCTGCATGCCCTTCGGAAATAGCAGGTGTATAAATAACCAGGGTGCTTTTCTTATCTCTAAATTGCTCAGGTATTAAATCAACATTATCTTCGAAATGTATGAAGGCTCCCAGCTCTATTAAAGCATCGGTAATTGCAGATGGCGCCCGATCATAACCAGCTACAGGCAACGAGTTTGCGATAAAATATCTTGCTAAAGCCGACATTCCAATACCGCCAATACCAACAAAATACACTTGTTCTACCTGATCAATTCTCATACTATTTCACTAATTTTAGTACTTCAGTTGCAATTTGATTTGCTGCATCCGGCAGTGCTAATTCAATTATATTTTTCGATAAATCAACTTTCAGTTGTTCATCTCTATTCATTTTCAGTATTTCAGGAAAAAGCTCTTTTCGAGCATCTTTATCACTAACCATAAGGGCAGCATTCTTAGAAACCAAGGCCATTGCATTCTTGGTTTGATGATCTTCAGAAACATTAGGCGACGGCACTAGAATAACCGGTTTGCCAACCAGACATAACTCGGATATAGTTCCTGCTCCGGCTCTTGACACAATTACATCGGCACTGGCATAAGCTAAATCCATTCTGGCAATAAAGTCGACCAACATAATATTGGATTGATCAAAGTCCTTTATACGCTTGGTCATCTCCTCTTTATAAAACTTACCACATTGCCAGATTAAAAAGATGTTGTTCTTTTCAACCTCCTCCAAATAATTGAAAATACTTTCATTCAAGGTACGTGCGCCTAAACTTCCACCTAGCACAAGTACTACTTTCTTATCAGCAGGTATTTCGAAAAACTTAAAAGCTTCATCTTTCAAACCACTAACTTGCATTAAGTCCTTACGGACAGGATTTCCTGTATGGATTATTTTATCGGCTGGAAAGAAACGCTCCATACCTTCATACGCCACACATATTTTCTCTACCTTATTCTTTAGTAATTTATTGGTAATTCCTGGATATGAGTTTTGTTCCTGAATAACACATGGAATGCGCTTTTGAGCTGCTTTATATAGCAAGGCTCCACTGGCATATCCTCCGACTCCTACTGCAACATCAGGCTTAAACTGCTTGATTACCTTTGCAGCTTTACCCAAACTTTTAATCAGTTTAAAAATAAATGAAAGATTCTTAGCGGTTAATCTGCGATGTAAGCCCATAATCGGCAAGCCTACTATATCGTATCCTGCAGCAGGCACCTTCTCCATTTCCATTTTCCCCTCGGCTCCAACAAATAAAATATTTGCCGATGGATTGGCGTCTTTAATTGCATTAGCAATTGAAATGGCCGGATAAATGTGTCCTCCGGTTCCTCCGCCTGAAATGATGATATTCATGTCCTTTTGCTCTTTCATTAATTTAACTTTATAGCGTTTCAACAGCCACTTCTGGCTCCGATTTCTTCTGTACCTGACAACTGCGACTCACACTTAAAATAGCACCAATTGCAATACTGGTAAACATAATAGAGGTACCACCCATGCTTACGAATGGCAGAGGTTGCCCGGTTACCGGCAAGATTCCGACACACACTCCCATGTTTATCAGCCCTTGAAAAACCAGGCTCATGGACAGACCTATGGCCAGAAAAGCGCCAAAATGCGTTGGGCTTCGCCGGACAATAACCCCGGCCCGATAAAACAAGATTAAATAGAGTAGCAGTACAATAATGGCCCCCGGCAATCCATATTCTTCAACAATTATTGCATAGATAAAGTCGCTGTACGGGTGTGGAAGAATATTTCGCTGTGAACTATGTCCCGGCCCTTTCCCAAAAATTCCGCCTGTTGCCACCGCAACTTTCGATTGATTTGATTGAAAATCTTTCTCCGGATCAACAGGTGCATCTTTATCAAAGAAACGTTCGGCACGAGCCTGCCAGGTACTGATACGTACCTTATCAGTTACCTGAGAAAGAAGTATCATTGCAACGGCCATGGTTACAACACCAAGAACCACCAAGTTTATCAAGTGCAGAACTTTAACCCTACCGATGAACATTAAACACATGCTAGTAGCAAATAACAATCCGGCCGTTGACAAGTCGGCGGGCAGAATCAAACCACAAATTATAAAAATCTTAACGCCTAACGGCAATACAAAATTCCTAAAATCGCGTACCTCATTATTATCCTGCGCACGCGACAACATTCTTGCTACGAACATAATCAACGCAATCTTAGCCAAATCGGATGTTTGGAAACTAAGCCCCATAAATAATAGCGATCGATTAGCACTGTTAAGGTTTTGTCCAAGAAATAAGGTAATTATTAATAAAGGTATGGATACGTAAAACAGACCTACTGAGAGTTTGGAGAAATACTTATAAGGAATAAGATGAGCTCCAAATACAATACCCACACCGAATAATAACAAACTGGTATGCTTAACAAAATGATACATTAACGAGTGCGACCGGAATGCCAACGAACTGATGGAGGTAAATACCACCAATATGGAAATCAATGTCATTACCATGACAAGGATCCATATAGCTTTATCACCTTTTAAAAATCGAAATATTCCGGCCATCCTTATTAATTATAGTTTATCATCCTAGCTCTTCGTTCTTCTATAAATCGCGAACAGCTTGCTTAAATTTCCAACCTCTGTCTTCATAGTTATCGAATAAATCGAAACTTGCACAAGCCGGAGACAATAGAATACTATCGCCCTTTTTACCGAATGTATATGCCATGCTTACAGCATCTTTCATCGATGTAACATCGATCATTGGAATACCGGTAGACTCAAATGCTTCGTGCAATTTTGAGTTATCGATGCCCATGCATACAATTGCTTTCACTTTTTTTGTAACCAAACTGCGCAACTCCTCGTAATCATTTCCTTTATCAACGCCTCCGGCAATCCAAACGGTAGGTGTAGACATACTTTCGAGAGCATACCAGGTTGAGTTAATATTGGTGGCTTTTGAGTCGTTGATAAATTGAATGCCATGGACTTTTAAATAAAACTCCAAACGATGCTCAACACCCTGAAAATCGGAAAGACTCTCGCGAATCTGCTCCTTCCGGATTTTTAAGACGTTACTGGCTATTGCTGCCGCCATTGAGTTGTACACATTGTGGCGTCCTTGTAAAGCTAGGTCGTAAATTGTCATGGTAATAGGTCTATTATTGTAATTAATTTTTATTTCGTTGTTAAGTACACAAGCTCCTTGCTCAATTTCTTTTTCAAGTGAAAAAGGAAGCAGTTGCTGTGGCAGTTCTCTTTTATCAAGCTCTTTATTGATTACCTCATCATCGCTGCAATAAATAAATGCATCGGCACTGGTTTGATTTTGAATGATCCGGAATTTTGAATTGATATAATTCTGAAAGTCGTATTGATAACGATCCAAATGATCTGGTGTGATGTTCATCAGAATAGCGATGTCCGCTCTAAAATCGAACATACCGTCTAATTGAAAGCTACTTAGTTCAATTACGTAATAATCGAAATTCTCAGTAGCTACCTGATAGGCAAAACTTTTTCCTACATTTCCTGCTAAGCCAACTTTTAATCCAGCATGCTTAAGTATGTGATGAAGCAACAAAGTAGTTGTTGTTTTACCGTTACTACCCGTAATACAAACGGTTTTAGCAGAAGTATATCTGCCGGCAAACTCAATTTCCGAAATCACAGGAATCTGCTTCTCCAATAACTGCTGAATGATTGGCGCAGACTCAGGAATGCCCGGACTTTTAACCACCTCATCAGCATTAAGAATAAGTGCAGTTGTATGACCACCCTCTTCCCAGGTAATGTTATGATTATCGAGCATACTTTTGTAATGCTCCTTAATTTCACCAAAATCAGAGACAAATACCTCAAAACCTTTGAGCATAGCCAGAACAGCAGATCCTACTCCGCTTTCACCCGCACCTAATATGACGATTCTGTTCTTCAAGTTTTATCTAATTTTTAGCGTTACAACCGAAAGTATGGCCAGCATGATACCGATAATCCAAAATCGGGTAACAATCTTAGCCTCTGGGTAGCCTTTCTTTTGATAATGATGATGCAGAGGAGCCATTAGGAAAATCCGTTTCCCTTCGCCTGATCTTTTGCGAGTATATTTAAAGTAGCCAACCTGCATCATAACTGATACATTCTCTACTAAGAAAATTCCGCAGAGGATTGGTATTAAAAGCTCTTTATGAATAATGATTGCGAATACTGAAATAATTCCCCCAAGGGTTAATGAGCCGGTATCTCCCATAAAAACCTGAGCAGGATATGAGTTGTACCAGAGAAATCCGACCGTTGCCCCAATGAATGCACTAATAAAAACCACGAGTTCCTCGGTATGCGGTATATACATTATATTAAGATAACTTGCCCAAACCAGGTTACTGGAAACATAGGCCAGCACTCCAAGCGTAACACCAACAATTGCCGATGTTCCGGTGGCAAGTCCATCAAGCCCATCAGTTAAATTAGCACCATTACTTACAGCAGTAATTATAAAAATGGTAATGATAATGAATATCACCCATCCCCAGGTTTTAGCATGATCTCCTAAAAATGAAACAATTGAGGTATAGTCAAACTCGTTATTCTTGAAGAATGGAATGGTCGTTTTTGTGGCTTTTACGTCATCTGTCCAGTTTACCAGTTCTGGTCTGGCCTCGGCACCGTTAAGGTTCTCAACCAATTGAGGGTTCGGTGTAGTGGTTTTTTCGCGTGTTACCACATCATCACTTAAAAATAATGTAACACCTACTATCAAACCCAATAGAATTTGGCCAATCAATTTTGATCTGCCACGCAGCCCTTCCTTATTCTTTTTAAAAACCTTAATGTAATCATCAATAAAGCCTATAATACCTAACCAAACCGTGGTTACAATCATTAGTATGATGTAGATATTATGCAGTTTTGCAAACAGCAATACCGGAATAAGAATAGAACCAATAATGATAATACCACCCATTGTTGGCGTACCCTTTTTTTGCATTTGACCTTCTAAACCCAAATTACGAATTGACTCACCAATTTGCTTTTTTTGCAACGCATAAATTATTCGTTTACCAATTAGCATAGAAACGATGAGCGATGTAATTACCGCCATAGCAGATCGGAAGGATATGTATTGAAACATTCCTGCTCCGGGAACATCAAGTTGATTTAGATAATCGAATAAATAATATAACATTCAAAAGCCTCCTAATTGGATTGTATAATTTGGAACAACTGTTTTCTAACTTCCTCTTTATCGTCGAAATGTGAACGAACACCATTCACTTCCTGATAAGTTTCGTGCCCCTTTCCTGCTACCAGTACAAAATCTCCTGACTTTGCAAAAGCGCAGGCTGCCTTAATTGCCTCTGCTCTGTTGGTTATTGAAATTACCTTACGACTAAATTCCGGGCCAACACCAGCACGCATATCTTCAATAATCTGATCAGGGTCTTCGGTTCTTGGATTATCTGAAGTAAGAATTACCATATTGCTTAATGAAGCCGCAATACTTGCCATTTCTGGTCGCTTGGTTTTATCTCGATCGCCACCCGCACCAACTACAGTTATTACCTGTTCATTGTGCGTTCTTATTTCATCGATTGTTGTAAGCACATTTTTAAGTGCATCCGGAGTATGTGCATAATCAATAATGGCTAAAACACCATCAATTGATTTAACCGTTTCAAAACGACCAACCACTGGTTTTAATAAACTAATCTGTTCAAGAACTTCACGTGAATCAAGGTTTAACTCTTGGGTAATACCATATACAGCTAATAAGTTGTACATATTAAAACCTCCAATAAAATTCACCCAAAGGTCAGCACCTGCAATCGATACCAACGTGCCATCTATGTGCTTTTCTATCACTTTACACTTATAATCTGCCATACTCCTTAAACCGTACGATCTCTTATCCGCTCGCGTGTTTTGAAGCATTACGGCGCCATTCTTATCGTCGCTGTTTGTTAACGCAAAGGCTCCTTTTGGCAGCGCATCAAAAAATCGCTTCTTTGCATATACATACTCTTTAAAAGTTACGTGATAGTCTAAATGATCGTGGGTAATATTTGTAAACGCGCCACCTGTAAAAGTGAGCCCGGCAATTCTGTTCTGATCAATGGCATGAGAGCTAACCTCCATGAAGCAATACTCAACACCTGCCTCTACCATTTCATTTAAATAATGATTTATTCTAATGGCATCAGGAGTGGTATGGGTAGCAACTATCTCCTTATCGCCAATGCGGTTGATAACCGTTGAAAGCAATCCGGCTTTAAACCCAAGACCCTTTACTAAATCATAAAGTAGCGATACAATGGTGGTTTTACCGTTTGTTCCGGTTATACCAATTACCTTCATTTTATCAGAAGGATAATTGTAAAATGCACTAGCCATCTGGCCCAGAGCAAATGAGGAATCTTCAACTTGATAATAGGCAACACCAGCTTGTTGCTCTTCAGGGAGTTTTTCACAAACAATGGCTACAGCTCCAAGTGCAATGGCTTTCTCAATAAACTGATGTCCATCAACAGCAACACCTTTCTGTGCAACAAACAGATCACCTGCTTCAACCTTTCGAGAGTCAAACTCAATTTTATTAATGGCTACACTTGTACCGGGAACAGTTTTCTGCACGGCTACACTTTGTAATATTTCGCTTAAATTTTTCAATTCAATCAATTATCAACTTAATACTATACTTGCATTTCCTCCCCGCTTGAGCGGTTCACCCGGCCTTGGCCATTGCTTTTTAACCGTCCCGATTCCTGACACCTTTACCTTTACACCTTTATTCTCGATAATGTAAATTGCGTCTTGTAAGCCCATTCCAATAACATTGGGCATAACAGCTTCCTTTTGAATAATCCTGTTCTTGTAATCAACAATAGAGTCTTTATTGAAAGTTAAAATCCAGTCAGACTCAATGTCATCATCGTTTATTGGAATATCATATTCATCCATCACCACGTCTAAATCTTCTCTGAATCCATTCTGAGATGTTGGTGTGCGAACAATCAGGTTATCACTGGAAGGGAGTGTATTCAATTCAAAATCCTTTGCAAATACCTTGTCGGCAATTTCTTTAAAAACTGTACCGGCAATTATATTTCCGTAATAACCACCACGAGATGGTGAGTGAATAACAACAATACATGAATACTTAGGATTATCAGCAGGAAAATATCCAACAAACGAAGCCTGATATGATTTCTTTCCACCAGCCGTTTTGTACCCTTTGTTGTCTAACGCTATTTGAGCAGTACCAGTTTTACCGGCAATTTTATAAGATTTTCGAACCAAGTTATAACCTGTTCCTCTGTGAGAAAATGGTTTATCCTCTTCATCGCAACCAGACTCCACAACACTCTCGAGCATTAACTTTGCCTTTTTAATTGTAGATCTTGAACAAATAGAATTATCAATCACTTCCACGCGACTCTTCTTCACCACATTTCCGCGCTTGTCAACACCAACACCGAGGGTAAATCTTGGCTTAACTAGTTTCCCATCATTCGCAATAGCGTTATAAAATGCCAAAATCTGAAGTGGTGTTAATCGAGACTCATAGCCATAACTAATCTGCGGCAACGACCCTTTCCACCAAAGCGAATCGCTTGTTGAGCGGATAAGTGGTGCAGGTTCTCCGGGTATCTCGAGACCTAGCTTTTTATCAATGTTTAAGCGGTAAAACCTATCGATGAATTTCTGTGGTTGTTTCTCATAGTACTTCAAAATCAGCTTAACAACACCAACATTTGATGAGACCTTAAAAACATCCTTAACAGAAAGTTTACCGTATCCTCCTTTTTTCGAATCACGAATAGTCAGGCCTGCATACTTAAACTCTCCATTCCCGGTATCAATGGTATCGTCTAACTCAATATATCCATCTTCCAGGGCCGCAATTAACGACATTAGTTTAATTGTTGATCCTGGCTCTGCACTCTCACCAACAGCATAATTATAATATTCATTATAATCGCCCATTGTATCTACCAGATTTGAAATTCCGAGAATATTACCTGTCTCCACTTCCATAAGTACTGCGCAGCCATGATCAGCTTTCTTTCTTCGCAATTGTTTTATGAGTGCATTATGAACTACATCCTGGCATTCAACATTAATGGTTGAAACAATATCATCACCTGATTCAGGTTCCTGAGATAAGTCATCGGCAGGCACCCAATATCCACCAGCAATTTTCTGCATTACCGCTTCACCTTCCTTGCCGCGCAGCTCGCTATTAAATGCCGATTCAAGTCCAACAATACCGCGACCTTTATGATCAATACCTCCGATTGTACGAGCTGCCATGGTTGCATATGGTTTAACCCTTCGGCTATTCTGGTGATAAACAAGCCCTGTTTTATATTTACCTTCATTAAGAACAGGTAGACTCTTCAAGCGCTGTAGCTCAACGAAATTTAATTTCTTATCAAGGTAAATTTGATTTCGTGCTTTGTATTTCGCTTTTAGCTCTGCTTTTATCTGATAAGAACTTTTACCAGGAATGAACTGACGCAGTTCCCGACAAAGAGTATCGAGATTTAGATTTGCTTCTTTAGTAATATTAGCTGCCGGATTTAAATATTTATCCCAACCCTTGGTGCGCATATCAATGGTTACATTATACCATGGGATTGAGGTTGCCAGCAAACTACCATCGCTTGAGATAATATCACCACGCTTTGGTAAAATTGTTTTAGTAAACGATGATTCTTGTTGAACCTGATGCCACTTGTCGCGCTGGAGCACCTGTAGCACGAATACCTGAACTAAAATAGCAATCGCAAAAAGGCCAACAAATAAATAGATTATTGTTGCCCGCCTCTTGATCAGCTTATTAATATTTTTGCCCTCTTTAGTCATCCAGGTATAACTTTTTAGGTTGTTCAACCGGAGGCTTTAATCCTAGTTGTTGCTCAGAAACCAAACGGAACACATTCGATTGGTTTTTCCATTGCATTAATTCCGATTGTGTTAAAATAGCCTCTGAACGAATATCGCGTACTTCTTTATCAACATCCATAATACCACGGATCACCTTTTCTGCGTGGTACCGGTTACCTATGTAAGCAATACCTAAAAGTGTGATAAACAAGAAATAACCTAAATGAGAAATAAATACCTCGCGCGTAAGAATACTGCCATCGAGAATATCTCTGATTAAACCCTTCGTCGATTTTTTCGAATCTTCGTTACCCAGGTCAATCTTTATTTCAGGATTTTTAGTCATTTATTTTAATCTTCTCAACTATTCGAAGCTTGGCACTTCTGCTTCTATTGTTACTTTCAAGTTCCTCCTTACCGGGAACAATTACTTTTCTGTTTATTGCCTTAAATGGAACATTTGCATTTCCATAAATATCCTTATCTACCTTGCCCTCAAGATTCCCAGATTTAAAGAAGTTCTTTACCAATCTGTCTTCCAGAGAGTGATAGGTAATAACTGCAAAACGACCACCTTCTTTAAGCAGGTCGACAGATTGCACAAGTAATTCCTCTAATGCTTCAATCTCTCTATTGGCCTCTATTCTAAGTCCCTGAAAAACCTTTGCCAAATACTTGCTTTCGTTGTGGGCTGGCGTGCATGGCTTTATTACTTCAAGCAATTGAAAAATGCTTGTGATGGCTTGCTCATTTCTGGCGTTTAAAATCAGGTGAACCAAACGCCCTGCTCTTTCAATTTCGCCATATAGTTGAAACACCTTTAAAAGCTGCTCCTTGCTATACTCATTCAAAATTTGCTCAGCTGTAATATTCGCAGTTTTGTTCATCCTCATATCCAGCGGCCCATCAAAGCGAAAAGAGAATCCTCTTTCTGCTTCATTAAAATGATGTGAACTAACTCCGAGGTCGGCTAGAATACCGTCAACTTCGGCAATTTCATAGTACTGCATGAAATTCGCTATGTATCTGAAATTGTGATTAACCAGTAAAAACCGTTCATCTTCAATGGTATTCCTTAGCGCATCCTTATCCTGATCGAAACCAATTAAACGCCCCTTGGGAATAGACTTTAATATTTCACGGGAATGTCCTCCACCACCAAAGGTTACATCAACATAAACTCCATCGGCTTTTATTGCTAAACCTTCAATTGTTTCTTTGAGTAGCGCCGGAACATGATAATCGCTCATAAATTCGATGAGGTTAAAGTATTAAGACTCGCTTGAGTTTCTGATGATTGAGAAATCAATGTTGTTATCGTCAATCTGGTCGTACTGTTCCATATCCCAGATTTCTATTGTTTCAAACTCCCCCACTATCATTACTTCCTTCTTTATTCCAATCATATCTAAAAACCTACGTGGAATTAACATTCTCCCGTTCTCTGCAATAGTTACCTCAAATACGCTTTTGTTCTTGGCACGCATAATTCGTTTATGATCCGGGTTGAACGGATCAGAGGCAGCGCTTAAATCTTTGTGTAAACGATACCACTCCTCTTCAGTATATAAGACAATACAATTCTCGTGAAATCCTTTTCTGGCAACAAAACGGTCCATTCCGGCCTTCTCCATCTGTTTTTTAAACGGAGCTGGCAGAACGACTCGTCCCTTATCATCCAGTTTAGCAGGATGTTCGCCTTTGAATACTAATTCACTCATTATTGCCATTTATTGAAAGTAAAAGTAGCAAGAATTCCACATTTTGCCAAAATCTGACACCATTAATCACAACATGACACCCTCAGCCACACGCTTTTCTGTGAACAACTTGTGCATAAACTGTTAATAACAAGCAACACGCTTACTAATTAAAAAAGCTAATAACCACATTACCTTTCAATTAACAACTAACAATTGAATTACCAACAACTGTTAACAACTTGAAATAAGTAAACATGACTAAAAAAGGGATGAATATCACAGCCGAAAACACAACTCCAGCTAAACACTGATTTACTGATATTTACACCGAACAAACACAAAGGCAGATTGTGTCACAATGTGACACATGGAATTGGGGATTGATCCTTTGAAGAATTAGAAAGCCAATGTTTCGGCTAATTTTATTTTAGCTCTAATAATTCTATCAATTAACTTATTTTTGCCAAAAAAAATAAAATGAAAGAAGAAATCAATCGGAAAGGTCAAGAGAAGTTCATCGATGTGGAACGACTTTTTCAGGAGAAAAATCCTGGTTTGGCAAAGGTCTTACCTAAATTTGTTTTCTCTTACATAAAACGCATTTTACATCAGGAGGAAATTAATAAGTTTCTTTTGCAGAATAAGGACTCGCAAAATGTTGATTTTTTAGGACAGGTAATTTCTTATTTCGATGTTACTTACGAAATTATTGGAGCATCGAATCTACCTGAACATCCAAGATCGGTATTTGCGGCCAATCACCCTCTTGGAGGCCTTGAAGGCATTATAATGACCAAAGCAATTGCCGACCACTATGGCGATGCAAGAGTTCCGGTTAACGACATTCTTTTGAGCATTAAAAATTTCCATCCGCTTTTCATCCCTATTAATAAGCATGGCGCAACCTCAAAAGAAGCAATTATTAAGTTCGACGAAACTTATGCGTCAGACATACCAATGTTGATGTTTCCTTCTGGCTATGTGTCGAGAAAGAAAAAAGGAGTAATTAAAGATATTGATTGGAAAAAGACTTTTTTGGCGAAAGCAATCAAGCACAATAGAAGCATTATCCCCACCTTTATTAGTGGACAAAATTCAAACTTCTTTTACAACCTGAATATCTTCAGAGAGGCTATTGGTATAAAAGCAAATCTGGAAATGTTCTTCTTATCGAATGAACTGTTTAAGCAAAGAGGCGAACATTTGAAAATCTATTATGGAGAAGAGATTAAGCCTTCATTTTTCGATAAAAGTCGTCACCCAAAAGAATGGGCCAAACTGGTTCAGGAATATGCATACTCACTAAAAGACAATGCAAATATTGGTTTTAGTGAGTTTGTCTCAAATTCTTCACGATTGCCTTAAGTTTCATTAGATTTAGTTTTTGTTTTTTTGTTATTTTGCACGCTTAAGAAACATGGAATGGAGAAAATTATAGAACCGATAGCAAAAGACGTACTTCTTAAAGAATTATCAAAGGTTAAGTTTGTTCGCAAAACAAATAATTCAAGCAACGACATTTACATTTTCACACACCATGATTCTCCAATTCTCATGCAAGAGATTGGCCGTTTGCGCGAAGAATCATTCAGAGTTGGTGGCGGGGGAACCGGACTACCAACCGATATTGATGAATTTGACACCAACGACAATCCTTACAAGCAATTGATTGTTTGGGATCCGGATGGGAAAGAGATATTAGGTGGCTACCGATTCTTTAATTGTACGGAATCGAAATGCTGCGCCAACGATAAAGTAAATCTCTCAACAGCCCATCTTTTCAAGTTTTCTGATGATTTTAAGAAAAACTACCTTGGCAAAACAATGGAACTTGGTCGTTCATTTGTACACCCTCAATATCAATCAGGGAATGCAGGCAGAAAGGGAATATTTGCACTGGACAATCTTTGGGATGGACTTGGTTCTCTAATTGTGAATCATCCCGAAGTAAAGTACTTCTTTGGCAAAATAACCATGTACAGGAACTTTGATAAGCTTGGCCGCGATTTGATTCTATACTTTATGAACAAGTATTTTGGCGACAACGAAAACCTGGTTACTCCACACAAACCTCTTACCTATTATCACACAGAAGAAGAATTAGCTAAATTCTTAAGTGAAGACAATTACCGCGACGATTACAAGCTTTTGTCAAGCAAGGTGCGCTCGCTAGGAGGCAACATTCCTCCACTCTTTAATGCATACATGAATTTATCATCATCAATGAAGTGCTTTGGTACGGCAATAAACGATCAATTTGGTGACGTTGAAGAAACAGGTATTCTGATTACGATTAAGGACATCTATAACGAGAAGACCAAAAGACACATAGAGTCTTACATTGAGCAGCTAAACGGTGATAAATACACCGACATTAACTTCCATTAAAATTAAAGGCAAAGCTTATAACTAATAAGCCCTACCCGTATTTCCTTCTATGTAATTGATGAATGAGGTATTTACTACCTTGTTCCCGCCTGGTGTTGGGTAGTCACCGGTAAAGTACCAATCACCCTCATTTCCCGGACATGCCTTATGCAAGTTTTCAATACTTTGATAAACGATCTCAACTTCGGCATTCACATCTGCAGCAGTTAAGAGTGCTCCAATTTTTCCAGAAATCTGCTCAGCGGTAAATGGTTTGTATATATCCTTTACATGGTTTACAATTTCCTCCTTAGGCAAATTTTGTTGTGCCTTTGATTTCTTGTACACCTCGTTTATTATCGACTCCTGCCCTGTTTCTTTTAGCAAGGCAATTGCTGCATTAAAAGCAATAAACTCACCTAATCTTGCCATGTCGATTCCATAACAATCTGGATATCTGATTTGAGGTGCCGATGAAACAACCATTATTTTTTTAGGTCCAAGTCTGTCGAGGATTTTAATGATACTTTCGCGCAAGGTTGTACCTCTTACAATACTATCATCAATTATCACCAAAGTGTCTTCACCTTTATTTATAGTTCCATAGGTGATATCGTAAACGTGCGCCACAAGGTCGTTTCTACCTTCTTCCTGACTAATAAAGGTTCTTAACTTGGCATCCTTAATAGCAATTTTCTCAACCCTCGGTCGCTGAGTAATCAAGTCATCAAGTTGCTTGTCTGTTATACTAGACCCGAGTTCAAGGATTCGCTTCTTTTTATTTTCAATCATTCGATCCTCAACACCTTTTACCATTCCATAAAAGGCAGTTTCGGCAGTATTTGGTATAAATGAAAAAACCGTATTGGTAAAATCATTATTTACCTTATCAAGAATTGTTGGCGTTAATAATTCGCCTAGTTTTTTACGTTCCTTATAGATATCCTTATCACTTCCTCTTGAAAAATAGATTCGCTCAAAAGAACATGACTTGCGTTCTTCCGGCTCGCGTACCTTATCATAAATTACACGGCCGTCATTTTTAATAACAATTGCATAACCCGGATCTATCTCTTTAACTTCTTCTTCCGGTAAGCGGAATGCTGTTTGAATTACAGGACGCTCGGAGGCTACTACTGCTATTTCATCATCATGATAATAATAGGCAGGACGAATACCCCATGGGTCTCTTAATACGAATGCATCGCCGGAACCTGTAAATCCACCCATAGCATAACCACCGTCCCAGTCTTTACTAGCAGCTGCCAGTACTTTTACCATATCCAGGTTTTCAGCAATTTGACATGAGATCTCTTTATTTGAATAACCTTCTGCTTTATACTTCGCAAACAAGCTTTGATTTTCCATATCGAGATAGTGGCCTACTTTCTCCAGGATTGTAACTGTATCAGTATATCCACGTGGATGCTGACCAATATTGATCAATACATCAAATAATTCATCAACATTGGTAAGGTTAAAATTACCAGCAAGGGTAAGACTTCGGGCTTTCCAATTATTAAGTCGTAATACAGGATGAACAGTTTCTATATCGTTTTTACCAAAAGTACCATAGCGAACGTGCCCAAGAAATAACTCACCAGCAAACGGAAGATTTGTTTTACTCCATACCGGATCATTTAAAAGATCAGGATTCTTTTCGTGTGTTTTTTCAAAGTTGGCATTAATCGCTTCAAACACTCTTCTAATCGGTTCTCTTTGATTGCTTCGCTCGCGATAAATATATTGACTTCCAGGATCGAGATCTAATTTAATATTGATTACACCGGCACCATCCTGACCACGGTTATGTTGCTTTTCCATTAACAGGTATAGTTTATTAAGTCCATACATCCATGAACCATACTTTACCTGATAATACTCTAATGGCTTTAACAATCTAATTAAAGCAATACCGCATTCGTGTTTAATACTATCACTCATTTTCTTAGGTCAAGATTTTTTCGATTAACTACTTTTTTCACCGCCTGAACAATATGGGCGGCTGTTAACTCATATTTTTCCATCAATTCGCCGGGTGCACCAGATTCCCCAAACCGGTCCTTCATTCCAATAAACTCAAGCGGAACCGGAAACTTTAAAGCAAGTACTTCTGCAACCGCGCTTCCAAGGCCGCCAATCACCTGATGCTCTTCGGCTGTAACAGCACAGGCTGTTTGCATTGCCGACTCAACTATCAACTTCTCGTCAATTGGCTTTATGGTGTGCAAATTTACAATTCTTGCATCAATTCCAGCATCAGCAAGTAATTTATGTGCCTTAATTGCTTCCCAAACTAAATGCCCAGTTGCAAAGATCGTAACATCCAAGCCATCAAACAGTAACTGCCCTTTACCAACTTCAAACACCTGATTTAGCAGTGTAAAGTCGGGAACTGCCTCACGGCCAAACCGAATATACACAGGGCCCTGAACCTGAGCAACAGCGGCTACTACAGCGAGTCTGGTTTGTGTGGCATCGCATGGCGATAGAATTGTCATGTTTGGCAACACACGCATGATGGCTATATCTTCAAGTGCCTGATGTGTGGCGCCATCAGGGCCAACAGAAATTCCGGCATGGGCACCACCAATTTTTACAGGTAAATTATTATAACATACAGAAACTCTAATTTGATCGGTGGTCCGCAGCGCTGCAAACACTCCGTATGTTGAGAGAAACGGGATTTTATCAGATAAGGCCAGTCCAGCAGCAACTCCAACTATATTCTGTTCTGCAATCCCAAAAGAAAAAAACCGATCCGGAAATTCTTCCTTAAACAGGTTCATTCCAACAGATCCGGTAATATCGGCACCTAATGCAAGTACATTAGCATATGTTTTTGCCACATCACAAAGACCTTCCCCAAATCCGATCTTGGTTGACTTTAACTCCTTAATTTCAAACATTTTTAACTCTTACTAAAGTTTGATCAAGTTATGAATCAATAAAACAAACTAAATACCCCTAGCAGTTTTGAAGCGAACAAAATTATCACAATTATTAGAAACCAACGAATAAATTTTGATCCCCAATTAACCGCATACTTTGAAGCCACTATACCTCCAATTAAATTTCCAATGGCAGCTATTAAGCCAATGGCGTAACTTACCTGCCCATTAATCATGAAAACTGCTAAGGCAAATGGACTGTAGAGAAATACGATAAATACTTTTAATGCATTGGCTTTAACCAGATCGTAACCGGCAGATAATACCAATGCGGCCAGCAAGAATATTCCAACACCAATATGAATAAAGCCTCCATAGATACCGGTTGCAAACAGTATTAACATTTGCGATGCCGTGGTTTTCTTTTTAACAAGTTGTTGTTTCCCTTCCATCCATCGCTCTGGCTTTAAAAAAATAAAGACGAGCATCATAATCATTACAGCACCAATGATCTTCTCAAAAAACCGTTCATTGATATTGACCGCAATAAAAGCGCCCCCAATAGTTCCCAGGATTACAGGAATGCTATACATCAATCCTCTTTTCACATCCAGAACTTTGTTTGCCTTAAAGGTTGCCGAGCTGGCGAACGTTTGCATAATAACGCCAAGGCGAATTGTCCCATTGGCACTATTGGCGGGTAAGCCCATCATCATGAAAAGTGAATAGGTAATTATGGTACCACTGCCTGCAATGGTATTTATTACCCCAACCAAAAAGCCAGCAATAATAAGCACAGCAACACCTTCAATTGAATAAATATTGAGCTGTTCAATGAAATCAAAGTGCATTTGATTGTTTCTTATTTTTCGATATTGCCAAAATACTTACACAGATGTGCAATGCCGCAAGCTTCACATTTAGGTTTTCGCGCTATGCAGACATACCTGCCATGTAGAATTAACCAATGATGAGCGATTGGTATTTTACTCTCTGGAATATATTTTACGAGTTGACGTTCGGTTTCCAAAGGTGTTTTAGCATTTGTACTTAAGCCAATTCTTGCTGCTACTCTGAATACGTGCGTATCAACAGCCAAGGCTGGCTTATCGTAAACAACCGATGCGATTACATTTGCTGTTTTTCGTCCAACTCCGGGTAATTTAATCAACTGTGGAATCTCTGAAGGAACAATGGAATTGAAGTCCTCAACCAGCATTTTAGCCATTCCAAGTAGATGTTTTGCTTTGTTATTCGGATATGAACAAGATCTGATGAGTTCAAAAATTTCTTCAACCTGCGCTACGGCCATGGTTTCCACATCCGGAAAACGTTCGAATAATGGAGGTGTAATTACATTTACACGCTTGTCTGTACATTGAGCAGATAAAATAACAGCCACCAATAACTGATAAGGATTTTGATAATCAAGCTCAGTTTCTGCTACCGGCTGATGTTCTTCAAAATATGCTATCACTTTTTCGAATCGTTCCTTCTTAAGCATTGTTCCACCTTTAGAATTAAGCCTGAAAATTAATCCATTTTTTTGTGATTAGCGATAAGAAATAAAAAAAGCCGGACAAGCCGGCTTTGGAATCCAATTCAAAAAATCGGATTACTTAACAACTGTTAAGTATTTAGTCTGCGAAAACCGTCGTGTGATTAGATTGTACATATAAACACCTGCTGGTAGATTACTAACATCTACTACCAGTTCGTGTTCTCCTGCGCTAACATATCCATCAACCAACTGATCTATTTGCTGACCAGTTGCATTAAATAATGAAATACTTACTTGCTGATCTGCGGCAATACTATAGGTAATGCGCGAAGAGCTTGTGGCAGGGTTTGGTACATTTTGAGCAAGATTTGTGTTTAAGTTTGCAGTTTCGGCAACTAGATTGCCAGCTATGCTAATTTTATTTTTAGTGTAGTAATTATCGCCTGAAATCCAACCCGAAACAGTAACCCGGGATACTTGACCTTCATTATCTATGGCCTTAAGCTCAAAGGCCTCATTATAGATCAGTCCTTCTGTTGCTGTGGTTAGATCATCATCTCCCCATAAACTGATGGCCATATTCTCTCCTTCATAAAGTGCACGTCCGACAAGTATGTTACTGGCGCTGAACACCTCGATAATAGAGTTAATTGCTGGTTCCTGAGCCCAGCTTGAGGCCGGAATTCCCAAAGTCATATTGGCTCCAGTGCCACGCAAGATCTCGGAGAATTGAGCAGACTTACTTCCGCTAAGTGGAAGTGGCACATAGTTGGCTGGGTAGAAAAACGAACAGGCACTGCTTGTTCTAATCTGATACCCGTAACCCGGTTGCATATTATTGATGTTATTAACACCATATGCTGGCCAATAAATATTTCCATCCGCATCTTTAACAATCTCAATAAAGTTTACAATTGGATAAAGAAGCACATCTATTGCTGCCGCATCTTTTCGAAGGTAGCCAAGGAATGACCAACCATAAGGAACATTTATTTGTTCGAGTTCTGGCGATACTGATAAACCAACAACGGAAATTGAATCGGTAACTTTCATTTTTACCTGATAACCTTTTCCAATGGTAATATCACCCACCTGATTTAAGCCATATTCCGGCCAATACACATCACCTCCACCATTTTTAAGTACATCCATATTGGCATCCACATCAGCAAGTATATCGTTGAACGAAGGCTCAAACGGATCGATATAAGTAGACATGATACTCCAGCCTCCACTTAAGACAATTTGCTGTGTTTCGAAGGTAATTGCAGTAAGCTCAAGTAGACCTGACAAACCATTATTTTCGTAATAGCCACTATCCAGGAATGATTGATTGTATACAGGGATGGCCTCATATTCTGTTTGCTCCGACACATCATATATCTTCCAGCGAATTTCTTCGCCAAGCAAGAAACCATCAATATCTGCTGTTGGCTGATCGTCTCCCCAAGCTGCAATTGCTGTTGTAGAACCTTCCCAAATTTGATAACCTCCACAATTCAATTGGCCATTGTTATCATAAAATACACCGATAAAATCGCCATTCTCTATTGGCACACCATTTAATGATATTTCAATAGTATCTGATAATAGAATCAGGTGATTGCTTCCGGTAATATTATAATTCCATGATGGGAAATCGCCAATATAATAGCAGCTACCGTCACTGGTATTAGCATTTGGATCATAATTAAATGCTAATGGATCGGTACAGCCAAACACTACTTGTGATGGGTCATCGTAGATTTCAAAGCTTACCCATTCATCACAACCATTGGCATCGAAGATTAACAATTGATATACACCAGCTGACAAATTACTTACTGAATCGCTACCACCACCTGTTGACCAGAAATAGGTATATGGTGGTGTACTTCCGCTTACT